>CAXAVL010000048.1:0-22707 GCA_963971905.1 uncultured Cellvibrio sp. | reverse complement strand
GCAAATAGTCTCTGGCATTATGCTGTTTGCAGCCGGTGGCATTCTATATATTATTTTTCAAGACATCGCTCCACAGGCCAAATTGAAGAAACATTGGGGGCCGCCTTTAGGTGCTGTCGCTGGTTTTTTGCTGGGTTTATTGGGTAAGGTTGCAGTCGGTGCCTAACACATGACTGTTATAAAAAAACCGTCCAAGTTGTGCTTGGGCGGTTTTTTGTGGTCGCACTATAAATTTAGAAGTTCAATTTCACATTGATTTTTGCACTGCGCCCAGCCGCAGGGAAACCTATGTCGGTGTAATAATCTTCATCGGTAAGATTTTCCAAGCTTAAGCCTACTTGAAGTTGTGCATTGAGTTTCCATTGTGCGCTGGCATCAAAACGATTGTAGGCGTTGAGTGTTTGTTCGACATCAGTGCCAGTGTAGCGGCTGACGGCAAAGCGTTCATCTACCCGCATATATTGTGCGTTAAAGCTCCACGCATCGTTTAAGGCGTAATTAATAGATGTGCCATAGGTAACTTGTGGACGGCCAAGTAAATGATTGTCGGACGATATCATGTCGATATCGGTATAGCTTGCATGTGCGCGCAAGCTAAGATTTTGGTGTACTTGCCAATTAAATTCAGATTCGACACCGCTGGTTTCTACCCGTGACCGGTTAACATTTTTGAATGTTGCGGAATCAAAATCGATCAGGTTGCGATAGTGATGGTCAAAATAGCTGACCCGTGCATTGAATGTGTTTTGATTAAATTCAAAACCGGCATCGCGGGTGGTGACTGTTTCGGGTTGCAAATCGGCGTTGCCCACTAGTGGATGGCCCAGCGCAAAAAAGCTCGGAAGTTTAAATCCTTCGCCCCAATTGGCGAACAGTGTCCAATTGTCATTGACGGTAAACTTGGTGCCGATTTGGCCGCTGTCATTCGCATCAAAACCTTCTGCATCATCGCGGCGAATGCTGGCTTGCACTAACCACGCCTCAGTGGCATAGGTATTCAAATTGATAAAGGCGCTGTCAATTTGGCGATCCAGGGCAAAATTAATCGGGTATACATCTGGTGAAAATAGATAACCTTCACTGGCGCCATCTTCTTTTTTAGTTTCTACACCAATATTCGCCCAGAATTTTTGTTGATCGCCGAGTGTGTTGATCCAGCTAAATTGGGTGCGATTAAAATCAACCACTGAACCATTAGGTGGAACAGCATCGAAGGGAATTATTCCGGGAGAGGTAAGATCTTCGTCGCGTTGATACCAGCTTGCACTTACTTTGCTTTTCCAAATGTGATTAACCTGTGACATCCAATTCAATGCGGCGCTTTGGTCTTTATAATCGCTCATGTCCAAGTCCCGACCAACAGAAAATTCTGGCCCGCCACTTTGCTCGGGGAAACTGGTGCGTTCACCATCAAAATAGCGATAATTAAAATTCACTGTGTGTGTATCTTGTTGCCAGTTCAAACGGCTGGTGAATTCAGTATTTTTTGCGGTGCTGCCAACAACGGGTTCGCCAGCATCTTTACCTTGTAAACTAAATGCATAACTGAGGTTGTTGATGCTGCCGCTGGTAGATACACCAACGCTGCTGTAATCATCGCTGCCCAAGCTTGCATTTAAGGTAGTGGATTTTTTCCCTGGTGTTTGGGTGATGATGTGAATCACACCAGCGAGTGCATCTGAACCATAGACCGCTGATTGTGCGCCGCGAATAATTTCAATACGCTCGATGGATTCGATGTTGATGCCATTTAAATCAAATGCACCGCCGCGGGTATTGGTGGGGTCGTTGAGCTGCACACCATCAAGCAGGACAAGCGTGTGGTTTGCTTCAGCGCCGCGCAATGCTATTGACGTGATCCCACCTGGGCCACCCTGTTCTTCTACCCAGAGGCTGGGCACTTGGCGCAACGCATCAATCAAACTGTGATTGCTGAGTTGCAACAATTGTTCTTTGTTGATTACCGATACAGAAGAGGACAATTGTTCGTTAGTGACCGGGCTATAACTGCCGGTAACAATAAGTTCTTCGGTAGAGGCCAGTGTGGGTAGTGTGATGATTGCAAGGAATAATGGGGAGAAGCGGAAAGTTTTCATTTAAAGCCTTAGTTTATCTGTATGGTAATTTGGTTTTTAACTGGGGGGATAAATGGACTCCGTCACTCACTCTGAGACACGCCGTGAATACATCCATGTAGGCTCGGGCACAGCATCCTTGCTGCGCACGGTCTCAGAGCAAATGCCGGAATCCATTTTTATCGCACTTGGGTAATTTATCTGCTTAATTTTTAACTGCGGGAAACTTATACAGCGTGTAATAAGCATCCATTTTTTCTGGGGCGTTTTTGCTAAACAATGATTGAGTTTTTAACTGTGCGTGATAAACCCGCGCAGTTTGTTGTGGGTGAATATTTGCTAGCTCCAGCGATGCCAAATCAATCCGAATAGATTTGCGGTCATCACTCAGTGAAATAGATTTAATGGTTTCTTGTTGCAACCCTAATTCATCCGAACCGTAATCCGGTGCATCGCGATACACCCACGACTCCACGCTTAATAGCGATTTTAAATCGTCTGCAGTCACTGTGCTGTCAATTGCCTGCGTTAATTCCAGACTAAAACCGGTTGTGGTAGCGAGCATTTCTTTAATTGCCGGTGCAATGTTTTTTCCGTCCCATACAATTCGCTGCAAGCTCGCAACATGGCCGCCTTTTGCCTGCCAGCCGCGACCCGTTTGACCGAGCAATAAACTGCCATCTTTCAAAAAGAGTGGGCGCATTACACCAGATTCGAGCCCGTCAATAAACGGCATCACACTGCCTTGCTCAACACCATCAACCGTTTGAAATGCGATGCGCAATAAATTCGATTGGGTTTGATCGCCCATTAACATTTGACCTGCAAATGCACCGAATTTTCCTTTAGTGGTATCCCATGCGGGATTGCCGGGCGAGTTGGCAACACGATTGTGTGGCAACAAAACTATTGCGTTGGTGCGTTTGTTTTGTACTTTGTCCCACGCAATTTCTGGCGAGTCGGGTGTCATGCCGGGTAAATCCACAAGGCCTGATGGGTGACCGTAAAATTTATCTTTTTCGATGACAAAAATTTTCGAGGTGCCCATAAATTCGCCTTGGTTATCGGAGTACCACAAGCGACCATCTGGCGCCGTTCCTAAGCCGGCAGGGCTGCGCAAACCATTTGCCCAGAGCGAAAATTTTCCGTTGGGTTCAATGCGAATATTCCAGCCCGATAATCCACCTTGTGAGCCCATGTATTTACCATTGGCTTTGTAAGTGGAGCCATCGCCGCCGTCGGCTAGATTGATGCTGATGTAGTAAGCCCCATCTTTGCCGCGTACCGGGCCGTGCATGTAGGAGTGATAGTTGCCGTGATAGGAGTGGGCATCAAATAAAGTTTCATAACTGTCGGCGATGCCGTCGCCGTTGGTATCGCTAATACGCGTGAGTTCGGCTTTTTGCCCGGCGATTACGCTGAGTCCTTTTTTGTCTTCAACTAATACACCAAGGCTGTCAAAAGTGCCTTCAGCAAACAAATGCCATTGGCCTTTTACCATACGCCAGATTCCCGCAGTGCGCGTTGCAACTACTGTAGTGTTGTCTTGGGTTAAAGCTAAGCCAAGCGCTTCAAACAATTGCTCGCGGCCAAAATTATCTTTTGGTGGATAATAACTTTCGATACTGTAACCCGCCGGCAGATCAGCTTTCGCTTGGGTAATTCTGATCGGTTGTTTGCGATAATCGAAGTCTGATTTTCTTGCATGCCAGACATTATTGGCAACTTGCATTTTTGCAGTGAGCGTGGCGCTTTTACTGTCTGCAGGCACGGTCCATTGGCCGTTGCTAATTTTACCTTTGTTCACTGCTGCGTTTTGCAGTAGTTGTGTATTGAGCGAGAATTGTTGTGCAGTTTTTAGCTCGCCGTTTACGGTGATATTCACATCGCCGTTTGCGGCAATCGAAGTTTGGGCTTTTATCGTGTTGTTGCCAACGCGATAATTAAAGGTTGGTAATTCACTTTTTTGTTTTGAATTGCGCGTGTAACCTAAAAATTGTGCATTCATTGCCGCGACGCGGGGCAGGTGATCTTCTTTGCTGTTGAGCGATGCCTTAATGGTTTCCACATCGCCGAATTTTGCCTCTTTAAAGGAGAAGTCTATGGTTTTGCCCTGCGCATTGAGCGGGGCAAATAAAAATTCCTGATCACCAAAATTAATTTCGCGGCTCTCAAAGCCCATCTTCAAACCCTTGCCACCGCGATTAGTAAACTCGCCAGTCATATCCAAAAAACCGCCTTGCCAAATCTTGGTAATCGCCAGCAAGCGTGGATCAAATGAATAGTTAACACCCCAAGGCGAGCCTACGTGAATTGCACGGCCGGACACACCTGTCATCGGCCCGCGCTGAATGCGCACTTCATCGTCAACTAATAATTGCAAACGGTCGGCGATGGGGTCGTATTCTTCGGCGCCGGTTTGCGCGAGCAATTTAATGGTCGGGCCTTGGTCGTGCACATCGTTTAGTGTTGCGAGATAATCGCCAATCGCATTGATTTGTAAATCGCTTAATACCTGCGGTGAAAATGCCGGCATGATGGGCAGAAAGGCTTCACCTTTTTTAGCGCCGCTTTCGGCAATGGCTAACTGATCGGTCGCGGCGCGAATACTGCGGTGCAAATATTGGCGATCTGCTTTAATGGTAAAGCGATGGCCTTCACCACCTTCTACGATTTCGCGGTCCCGTGGTTCGCGTTTAAATAAGCCAAATAAATTCGGACCAGAGCTAACGCCGGAATCATTCTTAATTACCGAGTGGCAAGCATTACAGCCAACCGATTCAAACGTTTCTTTGCCGAGTGCAACAAAATCCACCAACTCTTTTTGATTGGTGGCTTCGCCGGAATTTTTGGGCATGGTGATTAATGAAAAATCTGCAGGCGCGATGGTGAAATTGCGCAGTGCCAGTTGGCCTTTCTTGACCAAAAAGCTGGTATTGCCCGCCGGATTTTCCCAGCCGACATTGGCATTTTCGCTCATGCCGGTGCGGATATCATTTATCGATACAGTCTCACCATTGATACGCACTTCCACAATTAATGCCGGGTCTACTTTTGCACTGGCTTCGTTATAGCGCGGCGCACGGAAGGTGACGTATAACTTTTGCCATTCGTTGTTAACATTGTTGAGGTCTATTGCATAACGACCTTGCACATAGAGTTTTGCATCGCTACCTTCTGGAACCAAAAATTCTGTTTCGAGTACAGAGTCACCGAGGTATGCAGTTGTGTTCAGGTGTTCAGCGCTGCCGTTAGTGGTGAGTAGGAGAATCTCGCCATCGCTGGCGATAGTCGCTTGTAATTTGTTGCCGACTGCACTTACTTTGCTGGCGTTAACCCAAGCGTTGTTCGCTTTAAAAAAATCAGCTGGGTTTTGTGCATAGAGCGGCATAGCACTGGCGATGAGCGAACCCAGCAGCGCGACTTTTGAAAATAATCCAAGGCTATTCAGGAGAGACATAATCTTTACCTATGTCATTGCATTAAAAAAGCGCCGCAGTGAATAACTGCGGCGCAAACAATCGACAGTGTGAGCAATAAGCAACTGTCAGCGGAAAGAACAGGAAATTAAAGTTTGCGCACCCAAATGTTGCGGAAGTTCATTGCATTGCCGTGATCCTGCAAGCGAATCGGTGCGCAGCCGTGGGCTTTGTAGACGGGTTTGCCAATCCATTCGGTGGCGCCCTGAATTTCGAAATGGTTTTGTACTAAAACGCCGTTGTGCAACACGGTCACGTAACCGGGTGATGTCAGTTTTTGCGCGGCATCAAATTTTGGCGCGGTGAAAATAATATCGTAAGTTTGCCATTCGCCCGGTGCGCGCGATGCGTTCACCAGTGGTATGGATTGTTTGTAAATCGAAGCGGCTTGACCATTGGGATAGGTTTTATTGTTGTAGGAATCCAACACCTGTACTTCGTAACGCTCCTGCAAAAATACGCCACTGTTGTTGCGCCCTTGGCCTTCCAATAATTTGCCGTTTTCATCGGTAATTAAGGTGGGGGTTTTCCATTCAACGTGCAGTTGCACATCGCAAAAAGATTCTTTGGTTTTGATGTCGCCGGTTTTGGGGACTACCACAAGTGCGCCATCGACAATTTTCCATTTCGCTTCGCCACCTTCGGCGCCTTGCCATTGGTTTAAATTTTTCCCATCGAATAGTTGCATTGCATCTGAAGGTATACCGCTTGCTGGAACACTGATAACAGCGGGAACCGGTTCCCACACTTCGGTTTCTTCGGCGAGTTGCCAGGGTTCTTTTTTTTCAGCCGCTACGCAGGTTGCCGAATAGATAAATGCGGTGCTGAGCAGGCTGATGGCGGGCAGTAAGCCGCTTGTTAGCAAACGTTTTTTCATGGAGTTTGACCCTGAGCTTTTGTAGTGGAATTTTTGTCTTGATTGTTATGGTTGTATTTTTTTGATTGTGCTTTTGAGTGTAGTTATAGCGGGTAAATTACAGTGCGGCGACTGCTTTTACATAGCTTGATAAAATTATCAGATAAATCAAAAGATTGTTAACATTGCTTTACATTGTGTGGCTAACGCTTGGGGGCGCCGAGCGCCGAGGGTAGGGGCCGGTATCGCGGGGGGAGGGAACTACTTTTGGGCCAGATGACCATTGTCCGGGCAGTTTAAAAATTGCGAAGTGGCGAGCCATTGTTGGTCGGGATAGTAGGAAAATAAAAATTGCTCGCCCTTGATGGTATCTATGACTTTGCGCGCTATACCTCTGCGCACCGCAGGGCAACCATGGCTGCGACCAAGATGGCCGAGTTTTTTGGCGAGTTTTAAATCCACATAATCGGCACCATGAAACACAATCGCGCGCTCCATGGCTTTGTCGTTGAAGCCGTCCTCTAAACCTTCCATTCGCAGTGAATATCCATTGGCGCCAACATAGGTTTCTTTGGTGAGGAATAGGCCAAGGCTGGTTTGGCGGCTGCCATAGATGTTGGAGAAGTTGCGCGCATAATTTTTACCGGTATTCATGCCGTGGGCGACCAACTCTTGAAACAGGAGTTTGCCGGTGACCAGATCAAACACCCATAGGCGCGGTTTAGTCGAGACTAGCGAATAATCAATTACCGTCAGGTTACGCGCGGGCGACATGCCCTGTGTGAGCGCGCAGTTCAAGGCTGATAGTGCTAATCCAATCACCTTGGGGTTAGCAGTAGGCGCTGCGCGGCTAAGTTTGTTAAGCAGGTCAGCGGAGGTTTGGTCTTTGCTAAAAGGAGTGTAATTAAACGGATTCGTTGGGCGATCTTGTGCTATTGCCGTATTTAGCGTGAATAGAAGGCTGCAACAGGCCAAAAAAAAGCGGCCCTTAAGGGTTTTGTACAACATGGATAGCCCCGAATGCGCTGGGTAATTAAAGTTGTAGCAGCCTTGCTATGAAAATTTATGCGTAGTCAGTTAATTCAATAGTGTTGAAATGCTAGCATCCATATGGGAATGCGGCAAATAACAAAAGTTCAAAAATTAATCGCCACCTTGCTGTTGGGGTCGCTTTTTAGGGAATAAATTCACGTTGTTTTAAGCGCGCAGGAGCGCTCGTTTATGTTGTTATCGCGTTTAATGGGATCTGTTGGGTGTTTTCGTCTTGCCTTGGCGAAAGGATTGTTACTGGTGTTACTCGGCGTTGGTACTGCCTTTGCCGTGGCCGAGGGGGGCAATCCGTCCACTGCCAGCATGGGGCAGGCGCTTAGTGCGGCAAGCTTGATTGCCCGCGAAATTGAAGTGCAAATGGTTGCTTTACAGCTGGATGTGCTGGAGGGGCGCCGTACACCTGCCTCCTATAATTTGACTCAGGCGGTGGTCGATTTTTACGAGCAGCGCCAGTATCGCCCAATATGGGATCAGGCCAGTCGTCTGGAGCAGTTGATTGGCGCACTGCTAGAGCTGGAGGCCGATGGGCTTACGCCGGCGGATTATCAGCTCCAGCAATTGCGCCACGCCTTGCCGCTGCTGGGCGATGATTCCCCAGAAGCCGTTCCTATGCGGGTTGCCGATGAATTGCGTGCAACCAATGCCTATCTGCGGGCGCTCTACCATTTGTATCACGGCAAGGTAGATTCCGCTGGCCTTGCGCCGCAGTGGGATTTTGAGCTGCAGGATATGACACCTATTGCGGATGTTACGCGGTTGATTGAGAGCGTAGAGGCTGGCCAAATTGCCCGCTTATTTGAACAAACCCGGCCGCAGCACCCTACCTATCGCAGCTTTAAAGCGGGTTTGCAGCAGTATCGTCAATTGGCTGAACAGGGTGGTTGGCCGTCGCTGCCGGTGGGGGAGACGCTCAAACCCTGCATGGTGGATCCATCGGTCGCTATTTTGCGCCAGCGTTTGCGTGTCACCGGTGAGTATGTCGATCCGGGCTTGCCGGTTGATGACACTGAGCCAACACCAGCGGAAAAGTGTTTGATCGCGAATGCCGAGGCCAAGGCAAAAGCCCAAGCGGCGTTGTTAGCTGCATCCAGCTCCAGTGCGGCTGCCAGCGCAATAGGTGATGAGTCATCACTGACGGCTGCTAGCGAATCCGGTTCGATCGCTGCAAGCCTTGAACCTACTGCGTTTGCTGCGGTGTCATCCGTGCAATCTTCTAGCTCGGCACCGGTTAATCCCGATGAGGTCTTCGATGAATACCTGGTGGACGCGGTTAAGAAGTTTCAAGCTGAACAATATCTGGAGGTGGATGGCGCAATCGGCCCGGCGACCCGCGCCGCGTTAAATATCTCGGTGCAAGCGCGTATCGATCAGATCCGCGTCAACCTTGACCGCGCGCGCTGGCTGTTGCACAACATACCGCCGGAGATGTTATTGGTCGATGTGGCCGGGTTTAAAGTCACTTATTTTAAAGCGAGCCAGCCGATTTGGCGCTCGCGGGTGCAGGTGGGCATGGCTTATCGCACCACGCCGATTTTTAAATCGGAGGTCAATTACATCACCCTTAACCCCACTTGGACAGTGCCGCCCACCATACTGCGCAAGGATGTATTGCCCAAGGTGCGACAAAACCTGAATTACTTGCGCGAGCGCAATATCCGCGTTCTGGATAGCAGCGGCAAAGAAGTAGATCCGGCGACTGTCGATTGGCAGAGGCCCGGCAATATCACCTTACGGCAGGATGCGGGCGACGATGCGGCGCTGGGTAAGGTGGTGATTCGCTTCCCCAACAGCCATGCGGTTTACTTGCACGATACACCGCACCAAAAATTATTTAATAAGAGCCAGCGGGCGTTTAGCTCTGGTTGCATCCGGGTGGAGCGCGTATTGGAATTGGTTGAGCTGCTGTTAGCCGAAACGCCCGCATGGGATTCTGCGGCGATCAATAAAGCGCTGGCGACAGGCAAAACCCGTAACGTCACGCTGGCCAAGCGTGTGCCCATATTGCTCGCCTACTGGACAGTGGATGCTTTGGATGAAACTCGCATTGCATTCAAACCGGATATTTATGCGCGGGATGCCAAAGTGCTGGCCGCCCTAAATGAGCGGCGTTAAGCCAACAAAGGGGTAAAAAAGTAGATTTTGGTGACTTATTGTGTGATTACGGCATGCAAATTTGTATTTATGCCAAGTCGCGACTAGCGTTAATAGGAATTTAGACCATAAGCCAAATTGTTTTTTTTTAGGTTTGGTTTGCAGGAATTGGTTTTAAAAAAACGCCCAGAGCTCACCAAGGATCTACACCCCATGGCCACCAGAAAAACCACTCGCACCACAGAACCTACGGACCAAGATGATCTGATCACTTTGGATTCGCCGCCGGATGAGCAAGTCATTAACCTGCTCACACCGGCGCCGAACAATGGTTACATGTATTTTACCGAACGTGACCTCAACAAAATTTTGTACAACCTGGATACCCTGCGCACCAGTGTGTACCCCAATACGGCCAATCAGCAGGACTCCGAGAATTACAAGCAGCCGCAGTTTCCGTCGGTATGCCTGATTGGTTTGGGGCGCTGTGGTTCTAATATCGCTTTGGATGTAGCTTCGCTGGTGTACAACGCGCGCAATTTTTATCTCAATGAATTTAACAGCGAAGAAAAAGAAGTGCGTGAGCAGGATAAGCCCATGCGTTGGATTAAACGCAGCCTGCACTTAAAAGGTAGCCATCAAGTTAAACCGGTATTTTTGATTGAGCCGCTGGTGATGTTGGGTGATTTGGATAAAGACATCGAAGGGCGCATTCGTTTCTCGCACAAAGGCGAGCGCTCCGGTTTTCTCCAAGATTACACCAAAATGAAAATTATGGACTTGTCTGAAGTCCATGCCGGTGGTTCCGGTAACGCGCCGATTCTCGGCCAATATCTGGCCAAAATAATTTTGAATAAAGATACCCAGCGTTTTTCCAATCCCGATTGGAAATTCGTGCACTCTTATCTAATTGATTCCTGTGGCATTAAAGCCAATCAGTCGCGGTTGTATTTTTATATTTTCAGCGCCGGTGGTGGCACTGGTTCGGGCATGGCGAGCGAGTTTGGCCTTGCGCAACAATATGCCTACATGAGCAAAACCTTTGATTCCCGCGCACAACCTGAAAGCGCAGAAAATCACGGCCACTCCTTTGTGTTTGAGCCGATCTTCACTAGCGGTATTTGTATTCTGCCGAATATTTCTGATCACGGTGTAGAAATGTCGGAAGCTCTGCATATCAACGCCGGGCGTTTACTGTGTAAATACTTGTCAGAAGAGTGGGATTTCTCTTACAACTTCGACAATGAAGACAGCAGTGAAGCCAGTGTGATGCATCGTATTCGCCCCTGGAATGCGATGATGCTGATCTCCAACGACATTATGCGTTACGCAGAGGAAACCGACGAAGGCGCAATTCAGCATATTGATGTTAACGCTATGGAGAAGTACGCCAACCAGTATATCTCCCAGCAGATTTTTAATATTCTCACCGCACAGGCGGTTACCACGGACTACGATGAAAATTATTTCCGTCGCGCCGGTATCGATATAGGCGAAACTATTCGCCTCGATGCCAACGACTTGTTTATGAGCCTCGCTGGCCCAGTGGCGGTTGCCTATGCTGAATCAGTTATTCCCAGCAGTTTGCCGCAAGGGGTGGATAAACTGCGTGGAATTGACACCAAAAAAATCGGTGAATTGAATATTGATGATTTATTTTATCGCTCAATTGATTTGCCGCACTTCAATAAAATAACCCAGGCGATTGAAGGCATTAGTTTGCTGCCAATTGAGTCGGCGCGCTATCGCGAAGCGCTGGCGAAGTATTTGCAAAAAGGTTACGACGCTAACGAATTAAAAGACCTGCATTTCTTTAAAAATTGTTCGTCGGTAGTGTCGATTATTTCACTGCCAAAAGATTATAAACTCAGCTACATGGACTTGAATAAACTCAAATCCCACTTAAATGCGCTGTTCCCCAATACCACGCTGAAGCGCTACGCTCTGGTGATCGGCGCCTCGGCTAATATCTCGCTGACTACGCTGATTGTAAAAAGCCCTTGTTTGAGTGATGACTTCCTCACCTTGATTGTCGCCTTTATCAAGCGCTGTTTTGCCAAAGACCCTTACCGCTTTGATGAGCAGTTAGATGCGGCAATGTTGGATTTTATTCGCGCTGAAGAGTTCGACGAAAAGCTAGTAGATAAAATGCTCAACGAGTATGAGAACCCGGCAAAAATTCTCGATACTAACTGGTATGCAATTAAACCCATGTACGAGAAAAAGTACCGCGAGTTAATCAATGATGCCGACAAGTTTTGCTCGATCAACGATATTCGCCTGTCGCGCGATAGCGTAAAAAAAGCGATCAAATACTTGCGTGAAATTTATCGCCATAAAATCAGCAAAACACGTATTGTGTCGCTTAATTCAAGCCCGGAAACTGACAAGCCTAAAACCCGGTTGCAATAATGCGGTTAGCTCGGTAGTAAAGACGGAGAGTTTAGGCTCTCCATTTTTTTAATTACATTAGTGGGTTAGGGATAACGGGCAGCCATATTTCAATATCTCCCTCGCCAGTGATTGGGTCAAATTGTTCGCCATAGCGCTCAAAAAAATGCAGCGCATTTTCTCTCGGTGCCTGATGTAGATAAGCTGATCGTGGCAACCACTGGTCAAAAATGGCCTCAACAGTCTTGCAAATAAACTGTACCGAACCTACATGGTTAAATACCGCGTAGGTTTGCGAGGGAATAATAAATGGACTGAATTTTTCCGGTAGCCCAGTAAAATCCCACACGGAACAGCCGGCCATATAATAGTACTCATGATCGTTAAGCCGAATGCACAAACCATAATCTGCAGCGCCAACACGCTGTGGAATGTCATCCCAACAGGCGACTAGTTCCTGCCAAAGTTGCGGGATTTTTTGCGCGGCATTTGCATCGAGTGGCTCGCGTAAACCGGCAATCAATAGCGGGCCTGCTGTTACAAAATGCGGTGACAAAACGGCGCTGGCATCGGGTTCAAGCAAAGTGCTGTTGGAATCGTTCATCTTTTTCAGGGTCCAATTCGCGGATGGGTCGAATCTCAATTGTGCCAAAACGCGCGGGTGGAATTTTGCTCGCGAGTTGAATGGCTTCGTTTAAATCCCGTGCGTCCAACATGTAGTAACCGGCCAATTGCTCTTTAGTTTCGGCAAACGGGCCATCGGTAATCAGCGGCTTGCCCTCGCGAATACGTAAGCTGGTCGCGGTTACTGAAGGGTGCAGTGCATTGCCGCCAATCATTTTTCCGCTCGCACGCAATCCTTCACCGCAGGCCACACATTCATGGTTTAGCGCTTGCCATTCGCTGGAAGTCATACTGTTAATAATGTTTTCATCGTAAAAAACCAAACAGAGATATTTCATAAAAATTCCTGTGCAAATTGTTATTTAAGGGGGAAGTTAAATATCCCTCTTAAAAATTGTAACTTGTGACGGCGATTAACTATTCGTAGCGCACAAGTTCTTTAAAACCGCCATAGGCCATGCGTTTGAAATCGAATGGTGGATTGTCTTTGTTGCACATATCGGCCAGGCGCGAGTCAGCTATCACCAGAGCATTAATGCGGTCGCGCTCCTCTCGCGAAGGATAAACAATCCAGGCGAGCACCACGGTTTCATTGTCTTTACAGCCTGCCATAGTGCGAAAAGAGGTCATATCCTGAATGTCCAAATCATCGCCCACACATTCCCAATAGGCGATAGCCCCGTGTTCTTTCCAAACTGAACCGGATAAATCGGCCATTTTCTGATATTCCGGCAATTTTTCTGGAGTGATAGGTAATAAAAAACCATCGATGTAATGAGTCATAACAGTCTCCTTATTTACAGGGGTAAGTTGCTTTCACTATCTAGTCGAGTGGGGGCGCGGAAAATCGACAGCCTCGAAAAGAAAATCGTAAATATTTATTGAGGTCTATCCCTCTCATCGATGAGTGAGCCGAGTGCAGAGCTTAAATACGTTATGCGCCAAAAGAATTCACCGCTAAAATGAAGTTCTCTATGTTAATGCCGCCCTAAGAATGGCGCTAATTCATAAGAGAGTAGCGGGGCAAGGAGAGAATGTTTGGATTATCAAATTGCTCAATAATTGACTGGATAACTAATAGGATATAAGTATGACTTTTAAGAAAATATTTTCTTTGCTTAACGTTGTTGCAGGTTTAACCTTCAGCAGCCATTTGTTGGCACAGCAAAGCCCAGAGGAATATATCGGTTTGAGGATAGAGCCTATGGTCGCAGATGTATTGGAGGCGCAGAAGTTTGATATTGCAGTCTATCTTCCACAGAATGTTCAGCTACCGCTAACCCGCCCGGATTTTGAGCCTGTCTATCCATCACCTTACCCGTCTCCCGCGCTAGCGCCACAGCGGGGGCCATCTGCTTTGAAAATAAAGGCAGTCATCAATCAAAGTGCTGATGTGAGCGCTTGGTTTCACGAGTGTATACAGGAGCACTGGGTGACTGCAGTGAATGAGCGAGTATTGTTGTGCAAGAGCTTGGATTATTCTCCATTTGTTGAAGGGGTTAATGAGTTAACAATTACCGTTCAACAATTTAATGATGATGCTCACACTGCGACAGCCTACTATCGTGTAACTAAAAGCTCCCGTAAATTTCATGATGTTATAGGTTTTTATGAGCCGAAACGTTTTGTTGTAAGAGGGACAAGCTTCAATACTGCATCCAATATTTCAGTGGTTGCTGGTCAGCGCGTCATAATCAAAGCTGCAGGGCGCGTGAATGTATGGCCTGCCAATGCGGGTTATCCGCTTTCTTCGCCCAGAGGTACTGAGTCCTGCGGGCAGTTATGTTTATTTCCTGGTGCATATTTAGGTGCGTTATTGGTAAAAATTGGGCCTTACGGACGTTGGATGGTTGCCGGTGAAAGTTATCTATTAACAGCAGACCGCGCGGGCGAGTTATTTTTTGCTGTTAACGATAAAACTGCGCTGGCGGAGAGTAGCGACAATCTCGGCAGCTACGAGGTTAGTGTTGGTCGTTATTGATTTCATTGAAGCAAAAATTCTGGCGGAATCGCCAGAATTTTTACTTGGTGTTCAACGCGCTAAGTACTGGCAGGGTGCAATGTGTAAGGGTATTGTTGACAGTAAGAAGATACTTCAACGCGAGAGACAATCTAATGGAACATCACGAAACGCTACTGCACGCGATTTATTATTTACTGGCGGCGACCATCGCCGTACCGCTGTTTCGGCGCTTGGGGGTGGGGGCGGTTTTGGGGTATCTGGTGGCGGGGGCGATTATTGGGCCCTACGAGCTGGGGCTGATTTATCAACCGGAAGCGGCATTTCAATTTTCTGAATTGGGTGTGGTGTTATTGCTGTTTGTAATTGGTTTGGAATTAAACCCGCAGCAATTGTGGAAAATGCGTTTTGATGTGGGGCTGCTCGGCGGCGCCCAAATGTTATTAACCGCTGCGATGATTAGCGGGCTGCTCGCGTTATTGGTCGAATTAACCTGGCAGCAGGGTTTTATGATTGGCCTTGCGCTTGCACTTTCATCTACTGCGTTTGCAGTGCCATTAATGGAAGAGCACAAGGTGATGGGCTCGCGTATTGGACGCAAAGGTTTTTCGATTCTATTACTGCAAGATCTTGCGGTCATTCCTATTTTATTACTGCTGGCCACTTGGTCACCCTCGGCGAATGCTGCGCACCCGGTACCTTGGTGGGTGGGGCTATGCACTGTGGCATTTTTACTCTTAGCTGGCGCGCGCATTTTCAATCCGCTATTACAAGTGGTGGCCAAATATGGCAGCCGTGAAATTCTTACTGCGGCGGGGTTATTAATAGTGTTGAGTGTTGCCTACTTAATACAGATGGTGGGTTACTCCATGAGTATGGGGGCTTTTCTGGCAGGCATGCTGTTGGCGCAATCCAGCTTTCGCCATCAGTTGGCGGCAGATATTGAACCCTTCAAAGGCTTGTTGCTCGGTTTATTTTTTATCGCCGTGGGCATGTCATTAAATTTACGTCTATTGTTTGCGGAGCCGCTATTAATTATCGCGCTGGCATTGGTATTAATGCTGATAAAAATAGCCGTAATTGCGTTGATATTGCGCTTGCGCCAGCACCCGATAAAAGACGGCATGCTGGTGGGGATTATGTTGGCGCAGGGTGGTGAATTTGCGTTTGTGGTGATGGCTACTGCCGGGCAATCGCACTTTATTCCCGATGATATTGCCAGTTATGTGGTGTTGGTGGTGGGTATTTCGATGGCGCTAACAAGCCCATTGGTGATACTGCATAAGTTAATTGCACATAAAGGCTCGCTGAAGAAAAGGGCGCGTAAAGAGGCAGCACAAACTGCCTTTTCATTGCAGGAATTAGAACAGCCGGAGGCACAAAAAGCGGAAGTGATCATTGCTGGATTTGGGCGTTTCGGGCAAATCATCGGCCGCATTCTTACCGCGGGAAATATTCCTTTTAACGCCTTGGATAAGAATCCTGACCATATCGAGTTTCTAAAAAATTACGGTGTGCAAAGTTATTACGGCGATGCGACTCGCCTTGAATTATTAGAAGCGGCGGGCATTCGCGATGCCAAAGTATTAGTGATCGCCTTGGTGAATATCGATGCCTCACTCGCCATTACCAAATTAGTGAAGGCGCACTTTCCACACATTACCCTCATTGTGCGTGCCCGCGACCGCGCCCACGCGTATCAGTTGGCGGAGCTAGGAGTGGAGAATCCTATTCGCGAGATTTACGAATCCAGTCTCAGTGCGGCAGCACGCGCGCTCACCGAAGTGGGCTACACCGAGGGGCAATCCCAACATGCTATCGATATATTTCGCGAACACGATATGGGTTTGTTGCACGCGGCCATTGCGATAAGTAAAGACCCAAAAGAATTGGCGCTACTGGTGAAACAAAGCCGTAAAGAATTACAGGATCTATTCAGTAAGGATGTGCAGTTGTAATTTTAGATTGCATTTGTCGGCATAGATTGGGGGAATTTAAGGGAGAGCTAAGTTTTCTATTTTAGGATCATCGCTTTCACTCAGGATGATTCTATTTATGCCCCAACTTCGCAACAACCTGCTGACCACTCATTTTATTTATCCCTTAACGGCATTGGTTATTGTTTCAATTGTTATTGTTGTGGGGGATTTGGATCGTCGCCTGGCAGATTTTTTTTACGCCATACAGGGCAATAGCTGGGCGGTAAAAAATGCTTGGCTGGCTGAAACCTTTTTTCATAAGGGTGGTCGCGCGCTCTCACTATTGCTTGCTTTAATCTTGTTGTCTCTCGTTATCGCCTCGCACTTCACTCGTTTTTTGCGCCCCCATCAAAAACCCTTGCTCTATTTATTTTTGGCGGCTGCGGGCGGAAGTTTGTTAATCAGCGCTTTGAAGTCGCTACTTGCAGTGTCATGCCCTTGGGAATTTTCACGCTATGGTGGTGATCTACTTTATACCAATGTGATCGATCAGTTGTTGCTGCGCAATGGTGATGGCTGTTTTCCTGCCGGACATGCTAGCGCAGGATACGCCTGGGTTGCTGCTTATTTTTTTGGTATGCATTATCAATCTCCTTTGCGCCGCTTTGGCTTGATCCTGCCATTGTTGGTGGGTTTTATCTTTGGTCTGGCGCAACAATTGCGCGGCGCACATTTTCTCTCACACGATCTCTGGGCGCTGGCAATCTGTTGGTTTTATTCACTCTTGCTCTACCTTATTTTTTTCAAGGCATCCGCGAAAACTAAAATTGAGGAGGCCTTGGTATGTCTATAACTGTTTCTGCCGCTGCTCGTGTTGAACACAATGAAGTAGAGTTTAGTGCAAACACTATTTCGCTTTTGTCGGCTCTCTTGTTTGTAGTGTTTTACAACGCTACATTTTTTGAGGCAATCTTCGGTTTGGTGAATGTCGCCAGCGTGAAAGGTATTTTATTTGTTGCCAATGTGAGTTTGGTGCTCTGCTTACTTACCTCGCTGGTGTTGTCTTTTATCGCGCTGCCCTATGTGTTTAAGCCGGTGTTGTCGCTGTTGTTTTTTGTTGCCGCCAGTGTTGCCTATTTTATGGATGCCTATGGCGTAGTGATACATCGCATGATGATTCAGAATGTGATGGAAACCGATATGGCTGAATCCATGGGGCTATTGAGCGGCAGGCTCTTGCTCTATTGGTTTGCTTTGGGTGTGTTGCCATCGTTATTGCTGTTAAAAGTAAAGGTGAAGTTTGGCAGTGTGAAGTTGGAGCTTTGGCGTAAAGTTAAATTTATTCTGCTCACTTTTATCGGTTGCATGGCACTAATCATAAGTATGTCAATGGACTATGCGTCGTTTTTTCGCAACCATAAAAATATCCGCCAAATGGCCAATCCGCTCAATGTTATTTATGCGGGGTTATCTTACGCAACCACTAGCAATCATCCCATCGAGGTGAAACCGATTGGGCAGGACGCAGCGCTGAGTCCATTTGGAAAAGCACAAGCAAAACCTACCTTGTTTATTTTAGTGGTGGGCGAAACGGCGCGCGCCGACCATTTTGCCATCAATGGTTATAAGCGCGATACCACGCCGCTGATTGCACAGCAGAATATCATTAACTTCAAACGAGTTAGCTCCTGCGGCACTGAAACTGCGGTATCCGTTCCCTGTATGTTCTCCGCACTTGTGCGCCGCGACTATTCCGATGCAAAAGCCAAAACGCAAGAAGGGTTATTGGATGTGCTAAAGCATGCGGGACTGTGGGTGTTGTGGCGGGATAATAATTCTAGTTGTAAAGGCGCGTGCGATCGTGTTGCCTATGAAGACATGCAACACTTGCAAGTGCCTGACTTGTGTAATGAGCGCGAATGTTTTGATGAGATTTTATTGCAGCAGTTGCATGAAAAAATTGCCGCTACTAAAGGCAGTAAAGTCATTGTGTTGCATCAAAAGGGAAGCCATGGGCCGGATTACTATAACCGCTATCCGCAACACAAAACCTATTTCACACCGGTGTGTAAAACCAATCAGTTGCAGCACTGCAGTCAAGCAGAAGTGGTGAATGCGTTTGATAATACGATTCGTTATACCGATTATTTTCTCAATCAAACTATTGAGTGGTTAAAACGCAACAGTGAAGACTACAACACGGCGTTGATTTATCTATCGGATCACGGCGAGTCGCTGGGCGAAAACCATTTGTATCTGCATGGTATGCCCTATTCAATCGCGCCAAAAGAACAAAAACAGGTTCCGTTTTTTATGTGGTTATCGGTGGGTTATAAAACGGCCAATCATATTGACCAGCAGTGTTTGGCCAATCTCACCAGCAATGATTACTCCCATGACAATTTATTTCATACTGTGCTGGGCATGTTGAATGTGCAAACCCAGGTGTACGCTGCGGATCTGGATATAGTACGCAGTTGTAAAAAAGCCTTGTAACCCCGGTGGGTTATTAAGGCTTTAACAGCTGCGCGGGAAAGGTGACTTGCACACACAAGCCGGTTTGTTCTGCGGCATCATTGTTGTACAGCCTTACCTTTAAATTTAAGCGGTTGGCAATGGTGCGCACAATAGAAAGGCCAAGACCGGAGCCGGGTTGGTCATTACCTAACACGCGATAAAAAGGATCAAAAACCCGTGTTTGATCGGCAATTGCAATACCTGGCCCTGAGTCGCGCACCAGTACTTCGGCGCAATGATTGTTCTCGCTTAATACAATTTCAATATGCCCCTGCGCTGGCGTGTAGTGAATGGCATTTTCAATCAAATTTTTAAGCAGAATTTGCAAATCAATCGCCTGGCTATATACCTGAACGTCATTGCCAATCACGGCAATGTCAATTTTTTTCACCGCTGCCAAGGGCAATAAATCTTCCAGTAGTTCGCGCAGTAATGCTTTTACCGATAGCTGGCTGTTGACGCTGATGTGTTTATCTTGCGCCCGCGCCATAGTTAAGAGCTGTTCGATCAGAATGCGGGTTCGCTCGGTGGCGCGATGCAAATTAATTAATCGCTGGTGAATATTGTCTTGGCCTGAACTGAGCTCAACCAAGCGCTCGGCTTGCAGTGAAATAGCAGTGAGCGGTGAGCGGAGTTCGTGGGCGGCATCGCGAACAAATTGTCGCTGCTGGGCGATGGAATCGCGCACGCGTGTTAATAGATGATTAATCGCGCCGACAAAGGGTGAAATTTCTGTCGCGAGATCGGTTTCGGGCAGTGAGGTTAAATTGTTGTCTGTGCTCTGATCGAGTTGCAGTGCCATTTTTTTTAATGGTGCAAATACCTGCCGAATTAAATAGCCAACCCAGAGCAATAAGAGTGGGATTAATATAAACAGCGGGATCAGGGTGTTGAGTGCGCTGTTGCGCGCAAGCTCATCGCGCACTTCCGTTTGCTGCCCCACCACAATACGGGCACCATTCTGAAATGTTTTTACCAGCAAGCGCCAACTGGTATTTTCTACTAATCGTGTTTGTAATCCTTCGGGTAAGTCTGCTGGAAGGCCGGGTAATTCAATGACGCCTTGTTCTGGCGTACTGTCTAACCACTGCACCACAAAATGGGATTCAGGGTCAGCGCTTGAAACTTCAATGGGTGTATTCGCCGCTGGCTGCACAATGCGCTGATGATTAACTAATGCCGACAGCCGAATCAGTTGTTCGTCTTGCAGTTCAATCGCCTCTTCAAATGCCCACCAGTAGGAAAATAATCCCGCCACTAACGCCATGGCTAAAATGGCGCTGGCCATACCAACTGATAAGCGAAATTGCAGCGAATCGCTTAGTTTGCTTTTGCGACCATCCACCCTAACCCCCGCACATTTTTTATGATGTCACTGCCAAATTTTTTGCGTAATGCATGAATAAAAAATTCGATTGCATTACTTTCTACTTCATCGCCCCAAGCATATATTTTTTCTTCCAACTCGGCGCGCGATAAAATCGCACCGGGGCGCACCAGCAATGCTTGCAGCAGGGCAAATTCACGGGCAGATAAACGCAGTGGAGTTGCATCGGTGAGGCATGCCTCACGTGTGACAGGGTCTAATGAGATAATGCCATTGCCCAACAGTGGGCCAGCGCTATTGGCTTGGCGGCGCAAAACGGCGCGCATACGTGCATTTAATTCGCCAAGGGCAAAGGGTTTAACCAGATAGTCATCGGCGCCTGCATCCAATCCGGCAATGCGATCTTCCAGCGCATCGCGTGCGGTTAATACAATGACTGGCAGGGGATAGTGTTGCTGGCGGATATTGCGCAATACGCTAATGCCATCTTTGCGCGGCAGCCCCAAGTCCAATAACAAGAGATCGTATTGTTGGCTGGCAATTGCATGTAATCCGGCATCGCCATCTTTTACCCAGTCAACCGCGTAACCTGAATCTTTCAGGCTTTCAGCAACGGATTCGCCAATCATTTGATCATCTTCGATCAATAACACCCGCATGAATTAACTCCGAGATAAAACGCTAATTAGTTGCTATAGGTAAGTACTCTAGCTTAGCGATAACAAACGAGCGATAACATTTATATCGATAATAGCGAGGACAAAAAACACAATAAATAATTGCCCCCAGCGGATATAGCGTCTACATAGCGCGATAAAACGTGGATCGTTGCTCTGAGCAAAGGCGTTAGACGTAATGTAACGATAGAGTGCGAGGCTTGTGGTGTCTTCTTGGTATTCTTCATGGAGTTTAAACTCCATAAAGTTGTGTGGCAGGTTTTTTTCAGTGTAGCGGAGTATGGTGCTGCGCAAATACACGGTAGCAACAGTGATCAGCAATAGAATGCAACATGTGGCGTAGGGGGCTATTTCAAGCAATAGCGTAGAGGTGTTATACACAAGTGATTACCCATAGCAATAAGGTGCGACGTCTGTAACAGGCACTGCTGTGGATGATATCGATCTATACTTAGGTGAAACTTAAAAGTACCGGCCAGGTTTACTTAAAAGGCGCAATTACACTAGTGGTGCAAGCGGCTCATTTGTTTCTGCAAAAACCGACGCTCCGGTTCCTGCTCGGTTAACTCCAGTGCCTTAGTGTAGGCAGCGGTAGCGCGCTCAAGTTCCCCTAATTGCGCTAACAAATCTGCGCGCGCGGCATGGAGCAAGTAATAATCGATCAGTTGTTGCTGTGCAACTAATTGGTCGAGCAGAGTTAAACCAGCGGCTGGGCCATCGCGCATGGCGATGGCCACTGCGCGGTTGAGTTGAATAATAGGGGAGGGGTTGCGCAACAATAATAATTCGTAGAAGCCGCAAATTTCTGCCCAATCGGTTTCGGCAAAGCTGGGCGCGGTGGCATGCAGTGCGGCAATTGCTGCTTGCAGACAGTAAATATCCACGTGCCCAGCGCTCAGCGCACGTTGAATTAAGGCGCTGCCTTCTGCAATTTGTGCGCGATCCCATTGGTGTCGGTCTTGGTCTTCCAGGCGAATTAAATCGCCGTTGCTATCGCTGCGCGCATGGCGCCGTGAATCTTGAATTAACATTAATGCGAGCAGACCAAGCACTTCCGGTTCGGGCAATAAATCGGCCAGCAGGCGCCCCAAACGAATTGCCTCCTGAGTTAATTCTTGACGGATCAATACCGCGCCGGATGATGCGGAATAGCCCTCGTTGAAGACCAAATAAATTACGTGTAATACAGCGTCTAAGCGCTCAGGCAATTCGGCGCGTGGGGGAATTTCATAGGGAATATTTGCGGTGCGAATTCTATTTTTGGCGCGCACTATGCGCTGCGCAAGTGTGCTGGGTGAGGTTAAAAAGGCGCGCGCAATTGCTTCGGTTGTTAGCCCGCAAACCTCACGCAAGGTGAGTGCCATTTGCGCTTCCGGCGCAAGGCTCGGGTGGCAGCAGGTGAAGATTAAACGCAGCTGGTCGTCTTCAAGATGGCTTGCAGAATCATCCTCCTGTTCTTGAATTTCTTCTTCCAGTTGCTCCGCAATATCTTCCAATGAAACATGAAATTTGGCGCGGCGCCGAATCTGATCAATCGCTTTAAAGCGGCCAGTAGAGACTAACCATGCGCGTGGATTATGCGGCACGCCGTCTTGCGGCCACTGTTGCAGAGCAGCGGCAAAGGCATCGTGCATGGCTTCTTCGGCGAGATCAAAATCTTTTAACAGGCGAATCAAGGTCGCCAGTACACGACGCGATTCGCTGCGGTAAAGTCCATTGATTAAGGTTTCGATACTGGCGG
>CAXAVL010000047.1:0-22718 GCA_963971905.1 uncultured Cellvibrio sp. | reverse complement strand
GTTGTTGATGGTGTAGTGGATATCCGCCCAGGCCGCATTGTTTGCATGAAAGCGCACGCTGTTGCTGGTCAGCACTGTATAGCCATAAGGCGTGGCCGCGGTGGAACTGGCGACAGAGCTAGGGGCAACCGATGATTTGGACGAAGAGGCCACACTGCTCGGCGCAACTGAACTTGGCGCCGAACTGCTGGTGCCGCTACAACCTGCTCCACTAGAAACTACCGATTGACCAGTGCGCTTCAAGGCATAACCTTTGGCCGGAACCGAGAAGTTGGTGCCATCGGAATAGGCCACATTAATCGCCGAACAGCCAAAGTTGTAGGCGATATAGGTCAGGGTGCCATTTTTGTTAAAGGCCACCGCCGCTGGATGGTTGGCGGTAAGTGCCCCAGTACCCGTCGCCAGATGGCCCAGTTGCTTCAGGGTATACACCCAGTGATAGGTATGGGCTTTGGTTTCACCCTCTTCCGGAATCAGATTGTTCAGACCATAGGCGAGCATGTCGTCCACTGCCGCCTGACCATTAGTCATCGCCCAGATATTCCACCAAACATCGCGCCATTGGCCATTCGGTAAACCGGACGGTTTGCCGTTGCTGGATTCACTCAAACCCAAGCTAACGTAGTTATTGAGGTAGTCCGCATGCTGACCTATATGCAATACCAACGGGCTAAGCGGCAGACCTTGAATACCAAGGATGTGCGCGTAGGCACCCGAGAACCAGGTGGAGAATACATGGCCATTGCCCCAGATAATTGAGGTGGTGGGCTTGTTGTAGCTGGCGGTGAAGTTATCGTAATCGCCACCCAGACCTTTAAAGCGGTCGATATTGTTCCAGTACTCCCAATAAGTCGCAGTAGATGAGGCATGTAGATACATACCGCGCTCAGTCAGGGCATTGTTGCCGGTGATCATGCCGTACAACACGATTGCGCCGTAAGCGTTGGCCGCTTCCGAGGTGGATTCGTTGTTATTGCCCAAGGCAAAGTTGGCGTGGCCCGATGCCCAAGAGAAACCATAGGCCGGATCAAAGTTGCGCAGGTAGGGGAACATGCTGTCATCGCGGCCAGCGGCGTAATCGCGGATCAGCAATTCCACCATGGGGCCGTATTGGGTAGATCCACACCAGCTGGCATCAACCCGGCAAATCTCAGCGGCTGCGCGTACAAAATAACCGTAGTGGAAGTGGTGGTCGTTCAATTGTTGCTGCGCGCCAAAGGATTCATCAAAGCCGAGCAGCGTGTTCCAGTTGCTGTCGTAGGCGAAGTATTTGGTGGTATCCAAAGCACCCGTGGTATTGGCGCGGAACCAATCCTGCAATTCGCCTTTGAGCCAGGTGATCAGCTGATTGGCTTCGGCAGTCATGCCAATTGAGCGCGCAATCGCTGCCAGTTCGGCGACTTTGCCGTAGTTTTTACCGGCCCAGTAGGTGTCGGTCGCAGTATTCCACTTGGCGCTGCCTTGGTTGATAAATTCACTGACCAGCGCGCGCAGTTGGGTGGCGTTGTAATCGCCAATGTTTTCCGGGAAGTAAGGCAATACCCCCACATAAGGAATGGTGTAACTGTAATTGCTAGTGGTAGCAAACTTGGTAACCCCACGGGCGGAGCGGACTTTATAGCTGGTGACCGCCTGGCCGGAGTTCTTCCAGTGCAGCGGCAGCAGACCCGCCATAGTGGTCACGTTGGCACCATTGAATTGGTACTGGTGGCTCACAGTCACCTTATTGGTGGCGCGGTCAACGGCATAGTTGATATTCACCTTGTCTACCCGCTGGGTAGCGTATTGCGCAAAAGCGGAGATCATCGCCGCCGATGGCGTACCGGTTAACTGTGGCAGCCAAGCCACCGTCATACGCTTGGTGCCATTATTCACTCCGATGCTGTTGGTATTCACACCAGTGAATGTAGTCGCATCGTGGCCGACAATCAGGAACGCGTTGCGATTACCCGCCACCTCAGTCCAGATCCCCAGATTGTTGCCACTTTGATGAAAGACGCCCTTTTCGCCGCCATCGGCAGATTTGGTGCGCACCACCAGATTGCCCTGCAGCGCGGTGAAATACACATAGGGTGAACCGTGTACAAAGGTCGCTTCCATCACTGCAGTAGCGCCGCTTTTCCACTGTACAGTCACGGAGCCATCGCTGTAATCCTTCAGAAACGCATCGAGATTGGAGTAGGCCGAGTTGCCTACGGCGATGCCATCAAACACTTCGCTGAAGGGATCGGGAATCGCATAAATTGTTTCGTTAGTGCCGGTGCGCAAACCTGTTGGGATACCTAAAATACGCACCCCGCGCTCGGTAATCCGCGCGGTAATCGGGTCGGGAGTGATATAACCGGAATCACTTGAGGAACCTACCCGCATCTCGCCCATAAACGGGATCGAACCCCACCAGCGGTGAGTCATGGTCGGTTTACTGGTCGCCGGTGCGACTTTTTGCGGAGTGAGAGGCGTTGGTGCGCCGATAGGATTGCAACTGCTGACGCCGGGTTTAACCACACCGGCATTGTGGATCCAGTTGCCGTGGTCAACGGTGCATTTCCAGCTAGCGCTGTTAATGGTATCGCTGATATTGCCAGCGCCGTAATTAAGGATGGCAGATTGGCTGACATGGGCAAAGCCGATAGCGCCCAGCAACAGCAGAACTCTGTTGAATCGTTTCATATTAGTGACCCAATGGTTGTTATTGATTATTCGTGGTAATTAGTCATCAAAACCGGGAGCACAGCGTCTCTGATGGAGAACCAGGTAAACGTCACTGTAATGGTTATTGTTTTTATTTTTGGGAAAGCCAGAGAGACTAGCGGAATGCACTCCAGTCTTGTCATCTTCTACCTCTGTTTCAATCAGGTCGTCCCAGGTTGATAGCAAAACACAAACTGGGCCTGTCTCACTTTGCAAAATCGCAAAGAGGGAAAGCCATCAATCTACTGCTATAGTTTCGGAGTCAGACTGCAACCAATGGAATCGCGTATGCCTAGATGGCGCAAACTAATGTGTGGATGGCTACTAACCCTTGCGGCGAGTTGCAACACCAGCGCGCAAACCAGGGCTGATATAACCGAGCCCGTCGCCACCCCTATGGTGGTGCGCTATTACGACCGAGGTTTAAAGGATGCGCGCCACGCCTACAAATTTGAATTAATTAAACGCATTTTAGAGGTGACTCGCCCCGAGTTTGGCGACTATCGCACCGAGCCGTTTGGCGAGGAGCCCAGTGCCAAACGTCAAGCGATGCTCATCAGCGACGGCAAGATCCTCAACCTACTATGGGCTTCACCTGGTACTGTTATCGCACGCGCCGATGTGATCACCATTCCGGTCGATATACTGCGCGGCCTGCTCGGCTACCGGGTGTGCCTGATCAACCCCGCCAACTTTCCCGCTAGCGAAAAATTAATGTCACTCAATCAAGTGCGTATCGCTCAAGGGCTCAACTGGGCCGACAATGAAATTTATAAACACAATGACATCCACCCCAAACAAGCCCCGAGCTTTGAAGGGCTGTTTGATATGCTCGCCGCCAAACGCTATGAATGCCTGGCGCTGGGCGCCGATGAAGTCATGTACACCTGGCGCGACAAAAAAACGAAATACACCTTTTTAGCCGTAGAGCCCAACCTGCTCATTTACTACGACTACCCGATTTATTTACACATCAGCAAACAATTTCCGCGATTGGCACACCGAGTAGAATTGGGTTTACAAAAATTGCAGCGCAGCGGTGAGTTTGATCGGCTGTTCAAACAACATCACGCCGCCGATATTGCACAATTGCGCCTCAACCAACGCAAAATATTCTGCTTGAAATCACCCTACCTGCCTGCGCAAGGCCAATGCGAAAAACGGCTGGACTATTCCGACTAAAATAACCCGAGTCCGACTAAAATAACCCGAGGCAGATGGCACACATAAAAAACTGCCCGGCCTTTTCAGGCCGGGCAGAAACAATGCGCTACGGACGATGAAGCGCTTAAGGGTTGGGCACAGCCCGGGAAAGATAGGCTGAGAGCGAGTCTACGTACCCAGCAGCAAAAGACAATTCCACTTAAGCGCCAATATCTAAAAGCAGGACACAGCACACAAACAACTTGTGTGCTGGTATACAAAGCAACTTTATCTATGTGTTATTTTTTGTTTTCGCGCAGCATCACTTCGCGAAAATGCTTACCCTGCATAGTTGGTGAATAGGTGTCGTAATCGCTGATTAACTGTGGCGACCAGTCCGGATCAAACACCCAAGCTACCCAGCTAATACCTTTGCTGCCAAAATAATCAGTGATGCGTTTTCCGTATTTACCATCGTCAATCACTGGAATATGCGCACCCTTGTCAGTCGCTAATTGATAGCCAATTTCAGTGGCAAAGATAGGATATTTATCGGCGAGATAACCAAAATCCCGCGTCCAATTTTTTTCATAAGGCGCGCCGACTTTCATCGGATAGGGATGGCTCACATAGGCTACATTGTCGCGCTCGATGGGTGCTGCCGCCACTGGCGTTAAATCGTAAGCCCAATTAAAACCGGCTACCAGAGAAATTGCATTTGGGTTATGCGCTTGAATGACAGTAATAATTTCTTCATTAATTACCTTCCACTCCGCCCAACTCACCACACCTAAACGACCATTGAACACAGTGGGCTCGTTAAAAATTTCGTAGAAGGCCACTGCGTTGACACCGGCGTAACGCTCGGAGACTGTGCGCCAGAAATCGTTGGTCTCACCCTTATCGGTGTAGTAGGAATTATTTTGAAACATTTGCGATTTCAAATTGCCAATTGAATGCCAATCGATAATCACATACATACCCAATTCATTCGCCCACATAACCGTTTGATCGAGTAGTGCAAGATAGGCTTTTTTGCCCTGTTTACGCCAAGCAGAAGGGTGCACTGGCACGCGTATTACATTAGCGCCCCAGGCTTTAATCGCTTCAAAATGTTTTTTGGTAAAGCGTTTATCGTTGGTGATTTTATCCGGGTCAGCAATATTCACCCCGCGAAATACCACCACCTTGCCATTGGCATCAACAAACTTATTGCCCTGAACCTTCACCAGTGAAAGCTGCCGGGTGATTTTACTTTTATCAAATGCGGGAATATCGGTTGCATTCCACCAGCCACTTGCGTTTTGCCAGGCATCATCGGCCAGCACGTTTGCACAGGTAAAAAACAGAACGGGAATTAAAAACATTTTCATGCAATAGCGGGAAAATTTCATAGTGGCGCCTCCATGATTTTTATTAGGGCTGCTAGACATAACACAATTAAAAACACAATGCAGCGTGAATAACCCAAGTTTACCCAGCCCGCACAACACAATCATTACCGCTCTATTTTATAGACCACATCCACACTTTGTGCCTCACCAGATTCCGCCTCCAAACGAAATTGTTTGGTCAATTGGTACTCCATACCCAGACTAAATGCATTGTCAAAAATGCCCACCACATAACGCACCAACAATTTCGGCGTGAGATATTTTCCAATCCACAATTGGCTTTGGTCTATACCGTCATCGGATTTTACTTCCAATTCATCCAAGCGGAAAAAACGCGTAATTTCAGTAGCTATAGAACCGTCAGAATCCATCCCCAGACCACCCATAGCCCCAACCAACATGGAAGCATCGGCTTTGGTGGCTTCGCTCGCCGGTTTACCGGTGAGCAACATCATCATCATCTGACTTTCTGGATACTCTGCCGGCACCGCAAACACATCGGCAATCGGGCGCTGTAAAGTGCCGTTAATATCCAAGCCCACCTTAACGCCATCCTCTCCTTTAATAATGCGCGACGCGCGAATATCCAGCCCCGGATTTTCATAGGGGCCTTGAAATACTAAACGGCCGCGATCAATTGTGAGCGTTTGCCCATAGGCTTTATAACTACCATTCGCCACACTGACATAACCGTTGGTAAAAAAAGGTCGCTGGGATTCTTTTAACAAACTCAACTTACCCGACAACTTACTGTTTAAACCAAAGCCTTTAAATTGCACATCATCGCCCAGCGATAATTTTAAATTGGTTAAAAATTCAATCGCGTCGGCCGCCTCACCGCGCACTGTACCTTCATTGACAATAACAGCATCACTCGACACCTGTGTCGCAGATTCAGGCAAACGTTTGATATTAGCCCGCGCCCAAGGAATAACCGCTGTGCCGGTTATATTCACCTGCTTGCGATTAGCCGTAAGTTTAAGATCGGGGCTGAGTGTGGCTTTTAATTGCGACAGTGAAATGACTTTTACATCTGCACCATTTACAAAGCCCTGGAGCTGCCAATTCGGCGTACCAAATTGAGTCATATCACCAACTAGCGACAAACGCCCATCGCCCGATTGCAATTGACTCACCAAATTAATATTGCCCGCTTGGGTAGAGTTGATTTGCAATTCGATATTGGTGAGGTCCAAACCCAGACGTGGCAAGTTGGCCGTGCCATTGCGCAAGCTCACCTCACCCAACAGGTTAGGCTGGGAAAAACTGCCACTCAAACTTAAATCCGCGCGAAAATCACCTTTCACATCATTGGCATAAGTGATCAGCGTTTCCAGCGGCGCGAGGTTGTCAAACTGCGATTGCAATTTCCCTTGCACAATTTTTTGTTGCGCCAAATCTAGCTGTGCGTTTGCATTGATCTTGCCATAACCAACCCACTCCATTCCGGCCACAACATCCAAGAGAGATTTGTCCAAACTTGCGCGCACATCAAAATCGCGCCACGCATAAACCTCGGTAGCACCACCGGCATACTGGTAGCGCAGCTCTGCATTGCGCGTGCTGATATTGCTATGAAGCTTGGTAGTGGCGAGGGAAAAATCCTTACTGGTCAGGTGCAGTGATCCGTCCATTACTCCAGCGAAATATACCTCTACTTTAAACAGTGCAAGAAATTGTCGCAGCGGAATCGAATCCAGTTTTGCATTCACACTCGCGCCCGCCGCACTCGCCCATTCACCATCGATACACAATTGCGGCAGCGTGTATTTTTCAATGCCCGAGGATGGCAGAGCTTGCCGTTGATCCAACCAAGCGTAAGGATTTTTTACCGGAGATTGATTGGGAATCCACTCGCCAATCAATTGTTCACGCTCTAACAACTCTGCATTTTCCACCACCGCCGTTAAATTACTGCGCGTGGTGAAACATTGCGAACCTAAAGAAACTGAATTTGCGTTAATTTTTATTGGCTTGCTGGCGGTGAGCCACCAGCGCGGAACACGTTTTATTTTAAGCGCTAACTGGGTTAATTTTCCCTGCCATTCATTACCATCATAATTGCCTGCCAATTTAAAATCGGTGTGACCATAGGCTGAACTTTTTATCACCGCTGCTAATTGATGCCGATTGATTGAACCTGAGCCATCGATCTTTATGGTAGAAAAACGCTGCTGATCAATACGCAACTGTTTGGCATTAAACGTCAGCTTATAATGCTTATTCAATAACTCATCTACCACCGCGCTCAACACCGTCTTATCCATTGGCAAGACGCTATTATCAATAGCCGTACTTGGCGGGGTGACCGTCGCTATATCAGGCGCTAAATCGAGTTCTAATTTATCTACGGCATAATTCGCAAAGGAAAACTTTTCCATGCTGGCTTGCATTTGCACACGCGGAGTTTTCCAATTGCCGCGCAAGGTTCCGCGACTAGCAACACTACCACTCAAGCTTTCATCCAGCTGACCCAACAAGGGCGCATTAAGCGTCCAGTCCAGATTAAATTCTTCACCCAAGTCACCGTTTAACCGCAACTGATTGGCACCTACAATAAAATGTAGTGCGTTGCTGCGAATTTTTTTCCCTTGCAGAAATAGATCGCCATCACCCTGCACATTCACACCGCGTAACTCGCCCGACATTTGCAAATGCTGCACCTCAGCATGCCATTCACCCTTAGTACGCGCGCCGCGAGTTTCAAACTCCACATTAATATCGCTAGGCCAATTTTCAATTACGCTGGCGAGGTTTAAGCGTTTTGCATTCGCGCGCAGCTGCCACTCCAATTGCGGCAACCAACGCACTTCACCGGCCAGTTGCAGCCCCCGCTCATGATTATTGCCGGGCGCCAATGGTGCCGCAGCAACCGCAGGTGGTGCAGCACCTAACGCATTATTATTAAGTGCAATAGCCTGGTGTAATTCGCGGACAAATAAATTGGCGATGTTAATTTTTTCCAAATCACCATCGGCCGCAGCGCTAATGGCCAAGGCAGGGGCATCGGGCAAATGAATATCGCCATCCAACTGTAAATTGTAGGCTTGCCAGTTACCCGTCGCGGTTAATTTGCCACTGGTCATCGGTTGCGGCTGGGCGGGAATCCACCAGGGCGCGGGCAGAGTTTGCTCTTGCCACGCCAAAGCCAGCGTCATAGGTGGTGCAGTTTGCAATTGCTGTTGTCCATTCACCAGCTGCACACTGGCGTCGGCATTAAACACCACGGGCAAACTGATTTGATTGTGCAATTGCAGCTTGGTTAAATCACCTTTTAATTCGGTCACGCCCATATAGGCGAGGGATTCGGCAACAGCCGTATTCTGCCATTGCCACTGTAAATTAGCGCTGGTGTCATAGGGAAAGCGTAAGTTAGTTGCGCCACTGAGCAGCAATTGATAATCGGCGTGTTCGATTGCAAATTTTTTATAGCGCAGATGAAAAGTGCCCAAGCTCAAGGTGCCGCTTAATTTTTTCCAGTGCAGCCGGGTATCACCCTGCACATAATCAATATTATTAATAAGTACTTGATCGAGAAAAATCCGCACAGGTAAGGCCAGCGACGGCCACTGACTAAAAGGTTGTGCATTTTTATTTGCATCACTTGCCGCCGGAAGTTGAATTAAAACATTTTGCGCGCGCAAGGATTGAATCGCGACTGCACTGTATAGCATCGCCGCCGGGCGCCAACGAAAAGACACTTGCTCCGCATGATAGTGATGCTCGCCCTGAGTGTAATCAATAAATGCAAGGTCCATCCCACTGCGTAAATTACCGCTCATCTCACCCAGAGAAATATTCACCGCACTGGCGAGCCGTTTAACTACCCAGCGGCTGCCGGTTTCAGTCTCAACAAGCGCACTGACACTGGCGAGCAGAATTAATAACAGCGCCAACAGGCTAAAAAATATATTCCTTACTTTTCTTAAAATCATGTTTATAAATCCGGCCCCATGGTGATATGCAACCGCCACCCCTTGTCGCCATCCAGTGCTTTAGCAAGATCCATACGAATAGGCCCTATGGGAGAAATCCAGCGCGCGCCCACTCCGGCTCCGCGTTTTACATCCAGATTGGTATCATCGGCCGCATTACCTGCATCAAAAAAAACAGCGGCAGCCCATTTGGTATCGTTAAATAAATAGTCGTACTCAATACTGTTAACCAATAAATTATTGCCGCCCACTACCACTTCTTTGGTTACCCCATTCACCTCAACCTTTTCGGTTGGGCCGAGAGACTTATAGTCATAGCCACGCACGCTGGAATCACCACCGGTATAAAAACGCACCGATGCAGGCAACTCGCTAAAATCGTCCAACTGGGTTGTACCTAATTCCGAGCGCAACAGAACGCGCCCAAAAGAAAAGCCTTTGACGTATTTCGCGCGCAAATGTAACTGCACAAAACTAAAATCCGAACCCAGGCTTTGCGGTGAACCGGATAGTTTGGCTTGCAGCGTCCAACCCGCTAAGGGGTAGGGAGCACCATCGGTTTTAGTACGCGTTATCGCCACGGAAGGAATAATTAAATTGGTTCGGTTTTCGGCATTAAGACCAATGGTGGAATCTTCTTGCACATAATCCAGTGCGTATGTCTGCAGCCATTTATTGTCCTGATAATAAGTATAACTGGTGCCATAAGTATCTTTATAACTGCTGGAGGTATCGGTAATTTCTTTTTCGTAACCGGTATAGACGCGCAAAAATTCATAGGCAGGGCGCCGCATGGGAATGGTGTACGCCAGCTTTGCTGAGGTATTATTTTCTGCCATATTCATATCGGCCGCGATAGAGTGGCCGTGTGAATTAACATAGCGATCTTCAAACCCCAATAGCACGCGCGGACCTGTGTCTGTCGCCACGCCCGCACCAATAGAATATTCGCGCCGTTTGCGCGCTTCTAATTGCACATCAATGGGCACCTGATTATCGCTGAGCGTTTGTAAGTTGGGGCTAATGCTTGCCACCGAAAAATAATTGCTGGCATTGTAGAGATTTTTTAATTCCAGCAACTTATCGGAATCGTAATAATCCCCTTCGGCGATATTAAAATAGCGCCGCAAAAAATCATCGCTTAAAATTTCATGCTGCAAATTAATCGCACCAATGCGATAGCGTTTACCGGTGTTGTAAATCAATTCAATAATGGCGGTTTTTTCTGCAGTATTGATTGAAATTTGCGAGTGCTCAAATTCAGCATCAAAATAACCGTGCAGCGAAGCCAACGTGCCAAAACGCGCTTTTAATGTTTCATAGCGCCCGTGGTTTAAGCGATTGCCCACTTTAATGCCGGGCTTGTCGTACAGGCTTTGGAAAATATCGTCCAACCTGCCCTCGCCGTTAATAACAATGCGCACCTCTTTGACCAATACTGGCTCACCGGGGGTGAGCGCTATATCCAACCCCCAACACTCTTTGTCATTGCGCAAGCTAGTTTGATACTCAAGTTCATAAAAGCCGAGCGCTTGCGCCGCCGCTGTAATTTCACTTTCGCTATCATTCAGCAATGCATTCAAACGCCACAGGGGCGTTTTACAACTCTCGTCGGCGAGGGTCAGATGTTGGCGAATATTTTCGCGCAGACTCTTAGTGCCACCTTTCAGCTTGATCTCAGGCTCATCAGCTAACACAGGCAGGCTGACCAAGGTCAGCATAAGCACGAATCCACGAACAAAGGGGGAAACAGAAGTCAACAATTCCAGAATCTTCTTGGTGAGGTGGGTATAAGGCGCTACTGTAACCGCTAAACACCACGGCTAAAAGGCTAATTTTGTGACAATCTATTTCAGGTAATTGTTCCTGCAGATCGTTATAATTCGGCTTCTTGTGCTGCCCAGTCGAGTTCTGTGCCGCAGCACACATTCTGCATCTTGTTGGAATTTCTTTATGCTCAGCTATCGCCACGGCTTTCACGCCGGTAATTTTGCCGATGTACTCAAACATACCGTCTTGATTCACATGCTGGAGTACATGACACAAAAGGACAAACCGCTGCGTATTATTGATACCCACGCCGGTGCCGGTGTGTATAAATTAAACGGCCCACAAGCGCAAAAAAATCGCGAATTTGATAATGGCATTGGGCAATTGTGGGCGAGCGAGCAACAGCCCGCAGCTATTGCTCGGTTAGTCGAATTAGTGCGTACCGTCAATGATGGCAAACAATTGCAACTCTACCCAGGTTCACCACTGATCGCACAGACACTTATGCGCAGTATTGATCGCCTGTATCTGCACGAATTACACCCGGCAGATTATCAATTTTTGCGCGATTGCATGCGCGACGATAAACGCATTAAAGTCGCCGATGAAGATGGCTTTGCCGGTTTGCAGGCGCTCTTGCCGCCGCCAGATCGTCGCGCGCTGGTGTTGATTGACCCCTCTTACGAAGTTAAAAGTGATTATCAACATCTGATCAAACAACTGATTCAAGCCCATAAACGGTTTGCCACTGGCACCTACGCTATTTGGTACCCCGTAGTATTGCGTCAGCGCATTGATGAAATGGAATTAGCCTTAAAAAAATCCGGCATTAAAAATATTCAATTGATGGAATTTGGCTTGCAGGCCGACAACCCAGAATACGGCATGACCTCTAGCGGGATGATTGTGATTAATCCACCCTGGACACTCTGGCGCGCGATGGAAGAAACCCTGCCTTGGTTAGTGAGTAACCTTACTGAAAACAACAGCGGTTTTTATCGCCTGGAACAACTGGTTCCAGAAAAATAATTTATCCAAAAAAATTGGACTCCATTTATGGCAAACGCAACACCATCCGATAGTTTCAGTTTGGCAAAACGTGCCGCTCTTTTCTCGGCTACCATCTTCCCCGGTGCCGGGCTATTTTTTTTACGCCACTATGTGCGCGGCTGTATTTTCGCGCTGCCCGCACTCTTGGTGGTTATTATGCTGTTCATTAATTTATTCAGCGTCGCATTCCAATTAAATGCCGAGCTGAGCGCTGAAGCGGCAAAAGGTAATTTTGCGCTTGATATCGGTCATATGTGGAATACCCTGCACGGTGCCATCTTCGCCTCGCCTTATTGGGAGCAAGGTAAGTGGATATTACTAGCCAGCTGGTTGCTGAGCATTATCAGCTCCTATTTTGCGGGCAAAAAAATCGATATCGCTACACAACGACACTAATTGGCGCAAGTTGCAGCCTCGCTAAAGCTTAATGATCTCTGGGTAGGCTTATGCCTTTTAGGTGCAGTCTTTTTTATTTTTAGAGAAAAAATTACCTAACCTCTCAAATGATGCCGCTATTTCCCCGCCTCGCTAGCAGTTCACGTCAGATCGTCTACCATCAGTATTGACCTCGGGGTTTTGCCTGGGACAGATCACAGGAGTAAGGCTGATCACCCAGATCACGGCGACACTTTTACCCCGTCGGTTAGACCGCCCATTCAATCAAGGTGTCACGTGACTAACGCTAATAACAACACTATTCCAACTGTGCAAACTGCGCTTAGCCAGCAAATCCAGCAGGATTTTAGCCGGCAGAAAGTCAAACGCCTGATTCAATTATTGCGCATCACCCAAATGGCGCTCTTGCTGGTGAGCTTTATCACCATTAGCACCGAGCGCTACGGCGATTCGATTACCATGCTCGCCACCGGGATTTTTTTATTCAGTGTGGACTGGGCAGTTTATAAAAAACACCCGGTAGTCGCGGCCACCATTTTTTTAGTTTCCCTTACCCTGATGCTCTCTTATCTGATTTGGGTCGGCAGTGGTATTCGCGACAGCGGGCTGCTGGGCTATTGCAGCGTATTAGTATTTGCCGCCATGCTTGGCAATAAACGGCTGCTCGTTGTGTTACTGGCCATGATGGTACTGGTGCTCGGCGCTAGCGCTTATGTCAACGAATACGGTATTTATTTCAATATTATCGAGCCAATTAATCTAGCCACTGGTGCTATCGCAATAGTCATTTTAATTGTGATAGGCGCCGCGGTCTGGATGCTTGCGCACGACTACCGCAACACACTCGACGAACTCGCGCGGGAAAATGAGCGGGTTAAAACCGCGAAAACTCATATTGAACATATGGCGATGCACGACCCACTCACCGGTCTGCCCAATCGCATAATGGCGCAACGCAATTTCGATGAGATCTACCAAGATGTGCGCGCCAACAAACAATTGTTGGGTATTATTTTTATCGACCTCGACAATCTAAAACCCATCAATGATTCACTCGGCCATCAAGCGGGCGATCAAATTCTCAAAGAAGTTGCGCTGCGATTATTAGGTTACACCAAACAAGTGGACAGAGTTTGTCGCTACGGCGGCGATGAATTTATTGTATTTATGCCGCACATCCAATCGGCAGAAGAGGTATCGCAAGCCAGTTTGGAAATATTGAAATTGGTGTCAGAAAATTATCTCTATCGCAATATCGAAATTTTTTGTACCTGTTCAATTGGTATCGCGCTCGCACCGCAAGATGGTGACGACCTGGACACTCTGATTAAAAAAGCCGATATCGCCATGTATCACTCCAAAGATTCAGGGCGCAATAGTTTTCGCTTTTTTAATCCCACCATCAGCTGCAGCATGTTGGATCACATCAGTTTAATTTCCGGTATGCGCAAAGCCTTAACCGACAATCAATTTAGCCTGCACTACCAACCTAAAATTGATTTGCAAACCAATGATCTCTGCGGCTTTGAGGCGTTGCTGCGCTGGCATCACCCGGAGCAGGGCTTTATCTCTCCCGCTACGTTTATTCCACTCGCAGAATCTTCCGGTTTAATTATTCAATTGGGCGAGTGGGTAATTTGCGAAGCCTGTAAACATGCCAAAGCGTGGTACGACGCAGGCCTACTCGAATTTGCCGTCGCGGTAAATATTTCCTCCATTCAATTTAAGCGCGGCAATATAGATACCATTGTATTAGGCGCCCTATCCGCCAGCGGCTTGCCACCACAATATTTAGAATTAGAGTTAACCGAATCGCTCCTGATTGAAGACAGCGAACGGCTGGTCACCACACTGTCAAATTTACGCGCCGAAGGTGTGCATTTATCAATTGATGATTTTGGTACAGGTTATTCCAACCTGGGTTATTTGAAAAAGTTTGAAGTAGAAGCACTTAAAATCGATCAATCTTTCGTGCGCAAAATGGACGACCAAACCGGCGACGCCGCCATCGTCCGCGCCATTATTCAAATGTCCGCCAGCCTCGGTTTAAAAACCATCGCCGAAGGTGTAGAAGACGCCAGCACCGCCGCCCTCCTCCGCAGCCTCGGCTGCAACCAAGCCCAAGGTTACTACTGGGCCCGCCCCATGCCCGCCGATGAAGTCGCCGGTTTTATTGATTTTTGGCGAAAAGATCAGGGGTAATTGCACCCTATCCTATATTGGCAAGCTAAAAAAACAGGCATATACTTATTGATATATACCACCAATAGGAGGCACTGAATGAGCCATCTCGCCAAGATATTTATGAATGGGCGCAGTCAAGCCGTACGCCTACCCAAAGAGTTTCGCTTCGAATGCAATGAAGTATTTATTCGCAAACAGGGCGAAGACATAGTCATATCACCCAAACCCAGCACATGGGATGATTTTTTCGATCGCAAACCCACTTTCGATGAATCTTTTATGGCTGACCGTGAGCAAACCTCCGCACAAGAGCGTGACTTTTAATAAAAATAATTTAACGAAAGGAATATCACACTGTGTATATGCTCGACACCAATACCTGCATCTACGTTCTAAAAAATCGCTCCGACAAATTGCGCCACAAGTTCAAAGCAATCAAAAATATTTGTATTTCATCCATCACCTATGGCGAACTTTGTTACGGCATCGAGAATGGAGCACCGAATATGCGAGCCGAACGCTACGCCGAACTCGCTCTTTTCACGCAGCGATTACTAATTGAACCATGGGATGATGAAGCAGGCCGCCACTATGGAATATTGCGCGCAACCCTAAAACGACAAGGTACGATAATTGGCAATAATGATTTATTAATTGCCGCTCATGCGCGCAGCCTAAGCGTAGTTTTAGTCACCAACAACACGAAAGAATTTGCGCGCGTTGAAGACTTAACCATTGAAGATTGGACAACGAGTTAACCAACACTTGCCCGAGGGAATGTATGGACAACATATTGCTTTCCACAATTAAAGCAGCCGCCGACAGTCACAGCACACAAGCCGCGAGACACAAATACCTACACCGCAGCTTATGGATCGCCTCATCGTTTATCTCTGTATTGATTGCCATATCAACTGCGTTTGATTTTTCGCTATTCCATATCGCCAGCAAAAATATCGCCACATTGTTCGCCATTATTTTACCGATGGTGACCAGCTACATAGTGCTACGCTCACCCGAAAAATTATGGATTCACGAAATCAGTATCCGCAACCAACTGTTTGATCTACACACCGAATTAAATCTATTAATCAAACGCAACGCAGAATTCAATCCCGCCGATTTTGAACAGCGCTATTTGGCGATTATGGCCAACGCAAATAAAAAGTGGATTGAGATTAAAGAGGGCTGATCGTTGTAATACAGCTGATATTTCAGCCTGTTATATTGCGTAATTGCATTGGGGATCATTTTCGGGTTAATTGCGAACAATATCGAATTCAACAGTTTTCTTATCGCTCCAAGAGCGATAAGGCGATTCCCAAGCCAGAACAACAGATTGGTAGGGCGCGCTTCGCGAAACAAGCCGCCGAAGGTCGCAATGTAGGTTGCTGGTGAGTTTACGAACCGCAACAGTCGTTAAGGTCGGTGACGTGCCAAAAGCGGACAATGAAGTGTTAGATATAAGTTCGGATAAAGTGGCTTTTAATTGACCGAAAAGAAGTTAAAAACAGACTTTTTCCTGAGATTACAGTGATGGTACGCAACAATAATTTAATAGTCACTGTTCAAAAAATTTAATATGTAGTTCAACTGTCGCAATATTACTTTAGGAGCGAAAATGGGAAAAATAGTAGCTTTATATAACAATAAAGGTGGTGTGTCGAAAACCACGACAAATTTCAATTTGGGAGTTTTTCTCGCATCCTCTGGGAAGCGTGTTCTTATTGTTGACTGTGATCCCCAGTGCAATATGACTGAACTTTTCTTCGCTGCGCGAGAAGATTTGGATGATCCTGATTGCTCATTGCCTGGAACTTCAATTTATGAAGCATTGCTCCCAAGATTTAAAGGACAGCAAGCGGAAATAAATCAAGCCGATGTGCAGCTCGTTGAGCACAATTTATATGGCTCGTTGTTTTTATTCAAAGGTGATTTGGAGTTTTCAAGAGCAGAAACATATTTAGGGACTGCATGGAATCAAGCTGTTACTGAAAATATTCATGAAAAAAATACATACATAGTTATAAACAACTTGTTACTCTCATTAATCAATGCGCGAGGCTTCGACTATGTTCTGTGCGATGTCGGCCCTAGTACGGGTGCAATTACTAAAACCATAATTATTGCTTGTGATGAAATTATTGTCCCACTCGTGCCAGATCGATTCTGCTATCAAGCGGTAAAGTTACTGGGTAGTGTAATTAGTGAATGGATTGATCGTCATCGAATAATTTCTCAATCTTTGGTTCCATTTGGAATTGAGCCTTTCGATGGAAAACCAAAACTGGCAGGAACAATTCTTCAAAATTTCAAGGTTCATGCCGGTGCTAGAGTTAAAGAATCTTACATTAAATGGCAGACTAAAATATCAAGAGAAATTTCTACTTCGCTATGCAGGGAAGGATTGTTTGAACCGAAAGCTGGATTCAATCTCTCTTGTCCGTATGTTGCCTCTATAAAGGATGTCGCAGTGCTGGCGCCAATTGCGCAGCTATTTGGGCGAGCCATATTCGATATTCAGCAAGAGCACACCAAGGAGGCTTCGAGCGATGGTCGCATGTATTATGGATCTGTTTGGACACCCTGGACTGAAAGAATGACAGAGTATAAGCGTGAAATTTCACTCATAGCTGAGGCAATTTCATGAGCACAGAATTTGTTTATACTGCATTAATCGATGTTCTTTCATATCGAGATCGGCTTAATAAGGATATCCAAAGTGGCGCGGAGCGTTTTAAAGATGATTTGATTCAATCACTATCAATCTTTGATTCAGTTAATGCAGCTATTTTTAGTGTGCAAGCCATATCAGACACAATTATCATTACATGCAATAGTCATGATAAGTTTATCGATTTTCTGAGAATTCTAAAAAACGTTTTTATTTCTTTCATGAAAAGAGGACTTTTTATTCGAGGAGGAGTTGCCTACTCAAAGCATTTTCATAGCGGTCGAATTACATACAGTCATGCTGTTGCTCGTGCATATGAAATAGAAAGTAGGGAGGCGATATATCCACGAATAGTTATAGATAAAAATATTCTTGATATGTATTCGACAGGGAAAAATCTTCCTGACATATTCAACAAAGGGTATCTAGTTAAGCAAAACGGTATTGCTTTTTTAAATGTCATCGATTCGGATAACTGGGTAAGCCTATATGGAATAGCTAAGGATATCTATTTATCGGATAAGATTGCATTGCATGGAAATGAAACTGCATTTCAAAAGCACTCTTGGTTTGAGCAATATTTGTTTTCCTCCGTTTACATGGCTCCACAATCAGAGCGGTATATACCGATACCTGAGTTGGTTTAATTGAATGAAATGTTGCTGTTTTGTAACTTTTAATCCACATTTTGTTAAACGGCCAGCGTCAAGATTCGGCGTCATCTTTCATTGGTATAGCTCCAGCCTACGCTTTTGGTCGTCACACGAAGTGACTGGTAATCCTTGCAATTAACTGCGTGCATGATAAATATTTCAATGAGATTGTGTTTGGAGGAGTTGAAATTGCAACATGAAAATAATTTCGAACAGTTAAATACACTTAATGCCAGACTGAAAGATCTTGATGAGCAAGGTTTAGTTTTAACGTTGGCCGCATTTGCGGACGACAGCTTGGGTGAATTGTTAACTGCTTACATGTTTAAAAATGCAGCTGCAACACAACTTGTAAGTGGCTATGACGCTCCCTTAGGAACTTTTTCTGCAAAAATTAATGCCGCTTTCGCACTGGGTTTAATAACAGAGGGGCAGTATTCAGATTTGCAGCATCTTCGTAAGGTCAGAAACTTTTTCTCCCATACTTGGGAGCCAATTAACTTAGATAATGTAAAAGTTAAATCGCATATTTTGGCTTTGAATTTTAGCAACTTAATAGATACATATCCTTCTGATCTTAGAGTAAAGCTTGAAACCTCAATATCCGCTTTATTGCTTGAATTAAAAGCTGTTATCACTTCAGCTCACAAACAGCGGAAAAGCGCCAGACCGATAGCTAGTCGTCTTTATGCAGGGCTAGCAAGCGGTACCGAGAGTGACTTCGATCTTTGCTTATTAAAAATTGAACAGATATTGCAACGTGTTGAATTGGTTGAAGGCGAAGAGAGACGGTTCTTGTTGCACCTCAAGAAAATGTGGATTGAAAAGACTCTTCGTTCTATCGGGAAAGGTCCAAAAGCTGATGTAAATGGAAAAATTTTAAAGCTTTTTACATTTGTGTCTCCCGAAGAGACCAAATTTGAGAATATTTATGAAGGTTATAGAGAGTGAAATTATCTGATGGCGAAAATAGTTTCAATTGTCCGCGATTGGCCATTTTGCGAAGTTCGACGGCCTGCTCCGCGAGGCACGCCCTAATTTTTTGGCGGAACTGCGATCTCCGGCGACTGGCTTCGCGAAGCGAGCGCTACAAAAATGGAAATAATTTTCGTTAAAATGGTTTCAGGGCTTATCAGAAATTTAAATAGGGCGACCAAAATAAAATCCAATCCCACACTGTGTTCACTATGAGCTTGACTGAGATAACAATTTTATTTTCCGTAATGACTGCGTTAGCGCTGGCTCCCAGTGCTAGTGTTGTGTTGGTTGTTGTACGGTCATCTACTGCGGGATTTACACACGGCGCGGCGGTTACTGCAGGAATTGTGGCGGGTGACTTGGTTTTTGTTTTTCTCGCCATTTTAGGTATGACGGTATTGGCTGAAGTGGCCGGAGGTTTTTTCTTACTGCTTCGGTATTTGGCAGCGATCTATCTGATTTGGTTTGGCATAGGAATTTTGCGCGCTAAGCCATCAATGCCAATAAGTATTTCTACACGCCCATCTGCCAACTTGGCGACCAGCTTTCTCTCTGGATTAATTCTTACTCTGGGTGATATTAAAGCCATATTTTTCTACGCCAGTTTATTTCCTGCATTCATTGATCTTACCGCGACAACGGCCTCAGATATTGCAACGATTACGCTGGTAACGATTATCGCCGTTGGTGGCACCAAATTGGCTTATGCATATTCAGCCAGCAAAGTGGTAACTTTTAGCAAAGGCTTCAAGGGCGAGCAAACCATAAAGATCTTCGCTGGTAGTTTTATGGTTGGTGCTGGCGCCTATCTCATTATCAAATCCTAAAAATAATAATAATTTGAAAACGCCGGTTTTAGTTTTACTATGCCTGAGTACTCCACAACCTTATATGAGGCTCATTATGCGTATACAAATGTCTACCCTTTCTATGATTGGTGTCCTGTTTTTTTGCAACCTCGCCCACGCCAATAAAGCTTGTTTGCTTGAAGGAAAAGGGACAATGATGGGTATAAAGCTGGATATTAAAGACTGCGTACAAAATGCAGGGCTTTCCGAAGCTAATTTTAAAGCGCAGTGCGAAGGCATGTCTCAGGCGGCGGTTGCGATGGGCGGACCTGCGGCTAAAATCACTTACCTCGCCAGTTGCCCTGTACCGTTTCAGGCAAAGTGCGATAACACTAAAACCGCAAAAACCATTTTCTTCTATTACAAAAGAGCAGCCGATGAAGCCGCTAGTTTGCAGTCTGGCTGCGAACTAATGAAAGGAACCTATACCAAAGGTACTTTTTAAAAGGTACTTTTTAATCGGATGCTAGACCAACCAGCACAACTTGCGCAGAGCCACACCATGAGTGATGTATTAATTGCACCGATGTTATTTCACATTTTGTGGGTGGCTATGCTCTACGTGCTGTTAACGGTAATGCGCGCGCCTAAAATTTGGGGCATTGGCGCCAAGGCTGATGGCACCAATCCCTTTGCTAAAATTGAACCTAGAACAAGCGCAAATCTGAGCAATCAATTTGAATGGCCGGTTTTGTTTTACGTAATCTGCACCCTACTGATTGCCCGCCCCGACTCCTATCAACCCATTTATTTATGGTTTGCGTGGCTGTTTGTAGTTGGCCGAATTATTCACAGCATTGTGCAAATTTTTACCACAAACATTCGCCTGCGCGGCCTTATTTTTACTATTAATTTTGTTGCGGTTATGTGTATGTGGTTGGTTTTAGGGTTTGATTTTTTTGGCTAACAAGTTCATTCACATAATCGCTCTAGTCATAAACGCGCTGTAAGGATCTTCTTTGTAATCGCCGAATGGCCCGCAGTATTCAAAACCGAAACGCTCGTAGAGTTTTCTGGCGGGGAGAAAAAATTCCTGGGTTCCAGTTTCCAAACTCAAGCGATGATATTTTCGCTCTGCCGCTACAGCCAAAATATGCTCCATCAATTTTACTGCCACACCTTTGCCGCGATACGCGTTAGCAGTGCGCATGGATTTAATTTCAGCGTGCCCCATTTCAAACTCTTTGATTGCACCACAGCCTGCCAGCTGTGTGCCGTTCCATACTGACCAAAAGGTGATATTGGGCTGGCGCAGCTTGTTCAAGTCGAGCGCGTGTACACTTTCCGGTGGCGATACGGCGTACATATCCTCCAGATGTTCCATTAATATTTGCGCAACTTCTGGGCTGCTCAGGTCATCAATTTTAATTAACACATTTATCTCCTTGTAGTTTCAGTTAACAATTCAAGCCCATGCGCATACTGATCTTGTTGCCACTCGTGGCGATTACAGATGCTGCTAAATTTATATATCGACAATGTTTGGTTTAATGCCTCTACCCAGCCTATTGCGTTGGCAGAAGTCGCAGCGATGGGCATGCTGCTTTCAACCAGTTGCTGCGCTGCTGGCGAAAGCGCCGTATTAGCGCCATCGGCCACAATAAATTTAATATAGAGAAATTTATTATAGGCATTTTTAAATTCTTGATGTGTTGGAACCGGCAGGGATACATCGGGCAAGCAGGACACTATTGCCGCATAGTCAAGCTTGTGCTGTTTTCCGGCGCGATAGATAGCCAATAGAATCCAGGCATCGAGCAGATTAAGTCTGTGCATATTGATCCCCAGCAAACCAAGCGCCTTGGTAATTATGACCGCGTTAAATTATTCATCCATTTGCGGCTAGCAATACGTTTAATCACCGGAATAAACTTCAACCCATCTTCTAAAAACATCAGCGCATAAATATAAACAAACGATATTTTAGTGAGGAAGACCACGGCGATATAAATGGGCAAGCCAAATACCCACATAACGATGGTGTCGGTTATCAAGGTGAACCGATTATCGCCACCGGCGCGCAGCACGCCGATAATACGCATCATATTAATAATTTTTACCCACACCAACAAACAAAACACGCCGAGGGTGTTAAATAATAATTCGGTAGATGTTGCATCCAGCTGATCAAAAATATGCAGCATTAGCGGGCGCGCAAACCAAAGTGCGGTGCAAAAAATAATAAGCAAGGCAAAGGTGATGCGATCAAAAAATTTATGTAGTTGCCATGCGGTGTCATTATTCCCTGCGCCCAGTTCACGGCCGATTAATACTGCAGAGGCATTGGCTAGGCCGACAAACAACGCAAAAAATGCACTTTCAATCGGTACGATGACACCCATCACTGCGAGCGCTTCGGTGCCTGCAAAACCAGTGACCAAATGATAGGTAGAATTGCCCACGGCCCAAATCGCATAGTTAGCCACCAACGGCAATGAGAAGGCGAGGTAGCGATGAATTTGTGTTTTATCCAAGCCCATGCGCAATTGCGCAAGGTTTAACGCAAAGCCGTGTTTTTTGGCATAGACCCAGCCCACTACAATCAACAACTGCAAAGCGCGAGAACCCAATGTTGCCCAAGCGGCACCGGCAACACCCAGCGCAGGAAAACCCCAGTTGCCACCGATCAGTGCATAGTTACCCAAAATATTGAGCGCCGCTGCAAATACTCCGGCGACTAGCGGCATAGTAGTGCTGCCCAGTGCGCGCAGCGATGCCTCGTAAATTACAATCCATTGGGTAAACAATAACGCTGGCGCGGTGATGATGAGATATTGCGCGGCGAGCGCTACAACAGTTTCATCGGGATTAATCCAACCCACCCAGGTAGTAGAGGCAAAACCAAACACCAGCGCAAACGGAATCATCACCAGTGTGCCTACTAACAGCGTCACCGCCAGCGTGCGCTGACAACTGGTAAAATCTTTTGCACCAATATATTGCGCGACCAAAATGCTGCAGCCCGTCGCCAGGCCACTCATCAACACCAATAATAGAAAATG
>CAXAVL010000046.1:0-22732 GCA_963971905.1 uncultured Cellvibrio sp. | reverse complement strand
AGGCACTGGAAAAAGCGCTGGACGAAGGAACTGAGTGCTCTGCAATTCTTCAGCAGATATCGGCCATTCGTGGCGCGGTTAATGGGCTAATGGCTGAAGTACTGGAGGGGCACATTCGTGAGCATCTTGGTACAGCTGACGCCTCCCCGGAACAACGACTTGAGGATTTGGATCAGGTGATAGAGGTAGTTCGGCGTTACTTGAAGTGATAGATGTAGCGAACGAGATCGCTCATCGTCATTATGCTTGCTACAGTGGCATTATGTTTTCTCCAATAGTCCCTTGGTGTGTTCCTCTCTAGCCGCCTGCCAGATTTCTTTAGCCGCATCTGCATTCATGGCCGCAATGCCTAGCCCTACAATAAGATCAGGCCAGCCCGAAGTCCACGCCAGCGTTATCAGTGCCGCACCAATAATGGCAAGGTTCGCGTAGGCATCATTTCGGGCTGAGAGAAAAGCTGCTCTTGTTAGGCTGCCTGAATGATCCTTGAAATTTGTGAGTAAATATGCGCAACCTAAATTGACACAAAGAGCACCAATACCCGTAGTCGAAAGCAGCCACGGATCTGGTGGTTGTGGATTACCCAATTTTTGCCATGCGGTCCATAAAAGCGCAAAAGCAGGTAACAGCAGTATCCCGGACATAATTAAGCCAACTAGCCCGCGTCGCTTTAACGACCAGCCGAGTGCAACGCAAATGAGGAGGTTTACGGCGGTATCTTCGAGAAAATCAATGCTGTCAGCAAATAGAGAGACTGATCCAATGTATTTGGCCACAAAGAATTCAACAAAAAAATAGCCAAAGTTTGCCAGGGCCACGAGTAGTACGGCACGACGTAGTCTCATACTTTCAATTCCGCTAACTTGGCTTTAGAAAACCATGCATATAAAGCCGGTAAAACAAACAGGGTCAACAGAGTGGATGTCACTAGGCCTCCGACAATGACCGTGGCCAGCGGACGCTGAATTTCTGATCCGACACCATTCGAGAGAATCATTGGAATCAACCCGAGTGCCGCCACGATCGCGGTCATTAAAACAGGGCGCAAGCGGGATACAGCGCCTTCAAATATGGCATCGTAGAGCGTTTCTGCGTCTGTCTCGACACGCAGATTAATCGCTTCCACCAACACCACACCATTTAAAACAGCCACACCGAATAACGTAATAAAACCGATGGAGCTAGGTACTGATAGGTATTGACCAGATAGCAGCAACGCGATGATTCCGCCAATCATTGCCAATGGCAAATTTATTAGTATCAATAGGGCTTGCCCCATGGAGTGGAACGCAAAATACAAGAGCAATGCGATCAATCCTATGGAGAGAGGTACTACCACAGCCAATCGTTTTTGAGCGCGTTGCTGATTTTCAAATTGACCGCCGATATCGACCGTATAACCGGGGGGTAGATTAACCTGTTGCTTGATGGCTGTGCGAATGTCGGCCACCACACTGCCCATATCGCGGCCTTCAACATTGGCCTGGATAACCACACGCCGCTGAACATCATCCCGACGCACTTCAGGTGGACCCGATTCGAAATCTATATCAGCGATATCAGCCATGCGAACCCATGCACCCGATGGAGACTGGAGCAATAAGGCGCCTATAGCAGATTTGCTGTTTCTGAATTGATTGTCTAATCGAACATAGATGTCATAGCGTTCGTTACCGTTAATCACCTGGCCTGCGCTTTGTCCGCCCAATCCATCACGAACCACTGCCATCACATCACCCACAGATAAGCCATAACGTGAAAGTTGGCGGCGATTGGGTTTAATGACCAGTTGAGACTCGCCAGCGATCTGCTCCATGGCAACATCACGTGCGCCATTCACCTGACTCACGGCGATTTCTATTGCCTTTCCTTTGTCTGCCAACATTTTTAAGTCTGGGCCAAATAACTTTATTGCCAACTGCGCTTTAACACCGGATAACAATTCATCTACCCGCGTAGCAATGGGCTGCGAAAAGTTAAATAGAATGCCCTTGTGTTGCTCCAGTTTTTCCAACATTTCGTTTTGCAACGCCTGTCGATCATGCGCGCTAGTCCACTCGCCAACCGGTTTGAGTCCGACAAAGATTTCTATGTTGTTTACCCCTTCAGGATCACCACCCACTTCGGCTCGCCCGATGTGACTTAGGGCATAGGTCACCTCTGGAAATTCCAGTAATATTTTTTCTAATTTCGGTGCAACTTCGAGCGCCGTATCCACGCTTGCCGAAGGTGCGAGCATCGCTCGCAGTGTCAATGTTCCTTCTTCCAATTCCGGCACAAACTCGGTACCTAAATATGGTAGGAGTGCGAGCGCAACAACCAATAAACCTGCCGCACCACTCACGACCCATCTTTTATGAGACATCGCCTTTTTTAGTGCAGAGCGGTATACCGATTCACACACTTTGATGACCGGGCTAGTCTTCGCCTTGAATCCATTTTGAAATAAGTAGCTCGCCAAGGCTGGCACAACAATGAGTGAGACCAATAGCGATACCGCCATGGCCAACATGATGCTGACTGCCATGGGTTGAAACATTTTGCCTTCCACTCCATCCAAACTAAATAAGGGGGCAAATACCACCATAATGATCGTGACTGCAAAAAATACCGGCTTAGCCACCTCGCGAGCTGCCAATTGAATACGCAAACCAATATTTTGGTCCTCAGTTACATTGATGGGGTCTTCATTATCTATTGGCAGCGAGTCTGGGCGGCTTAAGTGCTTGAAGATATTTTCCATCATCACCACAGCACCATCCACCATCATGCCGATGGCCACAGCGAGGCCACCCAATGACATTAAATTCGCAGACAGTCCGTTGTAGGCCATGATAGCGAGCGCCAAACCAATGGAAATTGGGATGGAAATCAGAACCAAAAAAACAGCTCGGACATTCAACAAGAAAAGTACTAATACAATGACGATAAAAATAAACGCTTCGGTGAGTGCTTTGACAACCGTATGCACGGCTTTTTGAATCAAATCGGATTGGTCGTAAATGGTATTAAAATGAACACCTTCCGGCAAAGCCTGTTGAATAATTGGAATACGCGATTTAATACCATCGATAGTGGCATTCGTGTTGGCACCAATGCGCTTTTGCACTATTCCTGTGACAATTTCACCCAGAGATTCGATGTCACCCTGAGCGTTTCTTCGGGTCATGGTGACCGCTCCTTGGCGAATTTCACTCCCGAGGTCCACTGTTGCAATATCGGAAATGTAAACGACTGTGCCATCAACGGTTTTAACAGGGATGCGTTTGATATCATCCAAACCTTGCTGATCGTGACCGACCCATCCCACACCACGGATGATTAATTGCTCCTGACCTCGGTTTAAATACCAACCACCGGCGTTTTCATTATTGTGCTCCAGCGCAGAGACAATATCATCTTGCGTCAATTCATAGGCTAAGAGACGATTTGGATTAATATTCACTTGGTATTGGCGAACTTCACCGCCAAAAGACAATATGTCGGTCACGCCATCAATAGGCATCAACAAAAGTTGAACGACCCAATCATTCAAACTTCGAAGTCCCATGGCGTCATAGCCAGAATTGGGATCGGCTTCCAACGAATATTCATAAACTTGGCCAAGGCCAGAGCTGTTTGGCCCCATTTCGGGCGTACCCACACCATCTGGAATTAAATTTTTTGCCGATTGCAGTCGCTCAAACACCAATTGCCGTGCAAAGTAGATGTCGGTACCTTCTTTAAATACAACGGTGATGGCAGAAAGGCCGGTCTTTGATATTGAACGCACTTCTTCTACGTCGGGCAGCGCGTACATGACCGCTTCTATGGGAAAGGTAATGAGCTGTTCAACTTCCTCAGATGCCAGCCCCGGCGCTTCCGTGTTGACAGACACTTGCACATTGGTAACATCTGGAAAAGCGTCTAGATTTAAACGAGGAATGAGCGTGAAGACTGCAACGGCCATAGCGCATAGCGCGATAACGACCAGTAGTCGATTGCTAACAGACCAATCGATTAATCGATGTAACATAAAGAATTCCTTACTCTCGAAAAGATCAATTAGTCATCATCGGCAAAGTTGCTTTTTGCCAATTCCGAAGCCAAATAAAAAGCACCGCGTATGACAACACGCGTGCCCGAAGCAACACCTATAATTTCCTGTAAGTCGCCATAGCTCTGACCGAGTTGTACTTCTTTTGGGGAAAACTGCCCTGGGGATTCTTCGATATAGATTGTCCAGTCTCCGTCACTGCCGCGCATCAACGCGGATTCGGGAACGGCTATGACCGGCTTTTCGGACGAGACTGTAAATGTAACGTCAACAAACTGACCCGGAAAAAGTTTGTCCCCGGTATCTTCAAGTAATAATCTCACTTCACGTGTTCGAGTGCGCTCATCGAGAGAATGTGCTTGTTGGATTATTTTTGCAGGGTAGTTTGCTTCTTCAATGTTGACTACCGCTGAAGCATTTAGTGGATTGCTGAAATGCAGCACTGAAGGTAAATGTGCAAGTACCCAAAATGTTTGTCCATCAGAGATCTGTATAAGCGGTTCGCCTGCGCTAATACGCTGACCCAGTTGATAGCTATCACTTAATACGCGTCCTGCCACACTGGCATATAAAGTGTATTGCCCCAAAGACGAGGTGTCGCCCTTTAACTTAAGGATTGCTCTTTCGCTTAATCCAAATGCTAATAATCGTGCATAAGACGCCTTATACTGAGTTTCTGCTGTCACAAAACGATTTTGTCCAACCGCCTTACTGCCTAAGCCTTTAACGCGTTCCCATTCGGATTGATCCACCAAATATTGAGCTTGGGCCGCTGCGACATCTGCGCTAAACAGAGTGATGAGCGGTTGAGATTTTTCAACCATATCACCCAAACTCATGTGCCGAGCTTCTATCGTTGCATCAACACTCGTTGATACTAAGTAGGCTGTATCTGCATTAACAGTTACTTCACCGGGAGCCACATAAACGCGATCAATTGTTTTTGCATTGAGTATTTCTACTTGTAGATTAATTAGGGAAGATTGCGCCGCGTTAAGTTCAATATCGTCGTTTTGATCGGCCTCCTTTGGTGCACTACCGTTCTGAGATTGTTTTTTGTTTAAGTCATCATCATCGTCCGCCAACGCAACAATAGAGGCAGATATCAAAATACAACTCATGACAAAAGATGTTAATTTTAATGGGGATGGCATGATGGACCCTATGGGTTATTTTCTGATAATCGGGTAAGCAATGGAGACAGGTTTCCGCTTTGAACTAACCAATTTATATAAGCCAGGCGATACTGATTTTCTAATTCGATTCCTGCCGACAAACCCTCGGCACGCTGCTGCAAAGCAAGTAAGTACTCCGAAGCACTCATGTCGCCACTTTCGAACAGTGACGTTAACAAGGTATCGCTCCGCTTGCTGCGACCCCCCATTATTGTCTGCCAGCGTTGGTAGTATGTTTGATATTCTCGAAGAACGGATTGGCTTGAAGAAATTGCGGCAAGCTGTTTATTGCGGACGGCCATGTATTGTGCTTCAGCGGAAAGTGCTTCCGCGTTTGCGGCTTTGACCTCACCACTAAAATTATTTCGAACATTCAGTGGCATTGAAAATGTTAAACCAACAACGTTTTCCTCTCCGGTTTTACCTGCGTTGAGTCCAATGGTGGGTTCTGCCTTAGCCTCTTTCTTCGCTAGTTTTGCAGACTGCTTTAACACGTCCCACTGGGCGCGAGCAGCAGCGACTTCTGGGAGTTGTTCTACCCATTGATCAATAAGTTTTGACTGTGTAGGTTTATAGTCCACCCAAAAAACACTAGGAATAGCGCCTCGAGCTTCACTCCAATTTGGTGACAACTCGCGAAGATGCGCCTCGACTGACATCAGCTCTGTTTCTGCTTGCGCTAGGGAATTGAGTTTTTGCGACAGACTGAGCAACGCCAGTTCTGCGTCGAGCTGGGCTAAATCACCGGTCTTCTGACGCTTTTTGACCAGCTCCACCAGCGTTTCTAATTGCTTTTCCTCAGCGCGCGACAATGCAGCAAGCTGTTGGGCGCTTTGCCATTGGATGAGCGTTTGCAACAGCTCTGCTTGTTTTTGTTGTATTGCAAGCGCGTAGTAGGCTTTTGCCGCACTGCGGCTGTAAGTAGCCTGTTGCTGTCGCAATGAGCGCTTGTCCCACACATCGATCGTTTGAGATAGTCCAATCCGATAATTTTGCTGCTGTCCTTCACGCTCAATTTCTGTGCCAAATTCAGGGTTATACAAGGGCCTTTCGCGACTGTTAGACAGGGAAAATGCGGAATTCATCGATTCCTTGGCCGCGACAACATCAGGATGTTGCATAGCATTGGTAGTCAACCAACGGGCCCAGGTCGATGCTGGAACATCGGCATGTAGATTGCCCGACCAAATTAACGATACAAGCATTACCACAGTGACGGGATATAACGTTGCTTTTGCGATAGATAGCATAATAGCGCCAGAAACTTAATTAAGTAGGACGGGAGTAATCAGCGAAAGAACGTATTGTAATGATGAGGAAGGACGGGAAGATGACTCGAAGATGACGGTTTGGTCATCTTCATTTTTTAGGGGCTTACTACTGGAAACCTAAGTGTAACCATAGTCCCTTTTTCCATAACACTTTCAATAATCACTTCACCCTGATGCAATGCCATAATATTTTTTACAATGGGCAATCCAAGGCCGGTGCCATCTGAGGTGCGACTGCGCGCTTGATCACTGCGGTAGAAACGATCAAATACTCGACTCAGTTCTTCCGGCTCAATGCCAATGCCGGTATCTGAGATCACAAGACCATGATACTTTGTGAGTTCTGTTTTATTTATGCTGTAAATCTCGATCTTACCGCCAGGTGGCGTGTATCGAATGGCATTGGCTATTACATTGCCAAGCGCACGACGAAACAGCGCGCTATCCAGAGTCAGAAATCCGGAAACATTCACATTGATATGGACATTTTCTTCATCTGCCATAGCTTGGTAAAAATCACATACCGCAGAGACTTCACTCAACAAAGACACTGACGCAGAATTTATTGGTGTATCCATCTGACTGGTTTTGGCTAAAAAAAGCAACCCATCAACCAGCACCGTCAGCCGCGCGTATTCCTCCGCAGCGGATTCAATACAGTTGCGGTAATCCTGGTTGGAAGAGGAGAGCCTGGTCAACACCAATTCCGCTTCGCCACGCAAAACATGTAAGGGGGTTCTTAGCTCGTGAGCAATATCTGCCGAAAAAGTGGAAACGCGTGAAAAGGCGTCCTCCATGCGTGAAAGGACACGATCAAAACTTTGAGCTAGCGGTTGGATCTCGATAGGCCAGTGCTGCGTGCCCAATCGCTGATGCAGATCTTCTTCCTTAATTTCCGATACCAAAGCACTGAGCTTAGCTAGGGGTCTTAGCTCTCTGCGCGCAATAACAACACCACCAGCGGCGGCCGCAACAAACAAAATGCTAATAATTGAGATCAGAGCATTACGATAATCATCAAGTAGGCGTTGTTCTTGGGTGCGATCCAATGCAATTTCGATTTTCATCGTCTGCGGGCCATCAACATAGCTCCACATCATTCGGTAACTAATGCCTTCAGGTGACCGCCATGTGACTGCTTGGTTTTCCCCGACATTTGGCATGTTGAATGAATATTCCGAAAAAATAGACCCGCCCTTAATGGGCGTTTCCAAGAAGGGCTGGCCGTTTTTACTGATAATTCTGACTTGACTGCCAGGGGCATTGGCTGCCTCACGATGCATCTCGGCCAAAAGCATTTCGTCGCTATCGGATCGCTCGCGTATGATGGTGCGAGCTTCTCCAATGCGCCCCTGTAAAAAGGTATCGTCGTCATCCAGGAGATGAGTAGCCAAAAGCCAATACATTGTTGTGGCTGCAAGCACTGCAAACAAGAAGCTCACGAAGCAGTACCACGCTGTTAATCGGGTAGCTATCGAGCTTTTTAGCTGGTTTAGTCGTCCGTTAACGTTGCTCCAGAACATAGCCGACTCCACGTAACGTATGAATGAGCTTCGTCTCGAAGGGATCGTCAACTTTACGTCTTAGTCGTCGCACTGCCACATCAACAACATTGCTGTCAGCATCAAAATTCATATCCCATACTTGCTCGGCCAGCCGTGTTCGAGTGAGAACTTCGCCCGGGTGACGTAGGAAGTATTCAAGTAATCGGTACTCTTGGGGGGCAAGTTCAACAATAGAGCCCAAGCGCGTGACGATATGTTTAACCATATCCATTTTTATATCGTTATAGATAATGGTATCTGGGAGGCGCACAGGCCCACGACGCAAGACAGTGCGCACGCGGGCCAGCAGTTCCGAAAATGCAAAGGGCTTTATTAAATAATCGTCCGCCCCTGCGGTTAATCCTTTAACGCGATCGGTAACATTATCTAAAGCAGTTAATAGCAAAACAAGTTGGTTTGGATGCTTCTCTTTAATCGCATTTAACACCCACCAACCATCACGGCCGGGCAGCATCACATCTAGCACTACAACATCATAGTCGGAGGTTGTCGCTAAATGGAGGCCATCTGTACCATCATTGGCTACATTGACGACAAACCCTTCTTCCAGAAAGCCTTTCTGTAGGAATGCAGCGGTTTTTTGTTCATCCTCGATAATCAATACTTTCATAAGGTCACATTTTTGAAGGATTTGTAAATCAATTGACATTGATGCATTAAACAGCAAACGTTGATTATGACATACAAAAAATAGGCAGAAATGTTTAACAATAAGCTCGGTAGACAACATCAAAAAATTTTATTTTTCGACTAACTTATACCTATGAAACACCTAAATAATATATACATTTAGGATCTACGAATTACAGATATCTATGGAGAAGGTTTTTAACCGTAATTCGTTTCATGGATAGTAACGACAGACTGAGTTCCTCGTAAAATCAGAACCGCCTAGAACTTAAACATCCTGGTATTCACTTTTATCAATATCGATCAGGGACTACTAGTGTCTCAGTCGCGAACAGGAGGCGCATACCAACTGCGGTAGGCGTGAAGGATATGAGTCAATCAATAAGATATGAGTCTGAAACTTGCAGGCTGAAACTTCAACATCAACAATTACCCGTGAGTTTTAAATGATGATCTGGGAAAACGAACTAACTCAATTTTATGAAAAACTAAAGTCGAAGCCGGTGTTTAGTTCCAAAGACGAGATCAATAGCTTTCTCGATGATGTAGTTGTACCCGCATTTGAAGAAATCGCGGCAGAAATGAAAAAACACACTAAAAGTGTGAAAATTAAAAAATACGTGAGCAAAGCGACTATTTCGTTCGAAGATCAAATTGCGAAGAAGTCGGTTTTCACTGTGAGCGTCGATTTTAAATACCAGAGTATTTCGTTTCCATACATACTCAATGGCACTTCGACTTACACGTCAGGCACAACCATAAAGAATCGTGCTGAATTAGATAGAGACTTTATCATTTCCGCATTCATGAAATTCTTCCTGTCACGAGCTGAAAACATCAGAGAAACCGAAAGGGTCAAGAGTAGCGCAATCAATGAATTTTCTGAATGACTTTAATTCCGTAAGTTAGATAACTGTATTCAAGTAGCGGCATATTACGGAAACTCGGTTCGACTGTAGAAGAGAGCCGTGTAAATGGTTAACTGAAAATCGAATTGTTGTTTTATATCATGTAATCACAATATCCCACTCTCGCAAAGCTCCATCCATATGAGAATACACGCTAGTACCCATTCCGCTTTCGTGTTGACCGGTGATAATTAAAAGAAGTCCATTTGTAGCGAGCGCGGATTTCCGCATCAAACGCTGCATTGCATCATTGTCATCCCCGGAGGCTCTAGGCTTTTTTTCTGCATGGGAGTGCCATTCTCCCAGATAGAGGTGACCCAATTTTTGCTGACGTTTAATTTCAGTTTGCGCACTTTGTGGATGTGAGCGGTAGTGTCGTGGGCCGCGGTCATCTCTCGGGTAAGGCCCGGAAATATTGCTTATCAGAATTGATTGAGGGGAAATGCTACCAAATAGTTGACCACCTGCTTCTAAATTCCAAAAATGTCTTTGGCGGTGCCTTGCTAAATATCGCATTACATCTCCTTCAATTATAATTTCTTGCTCGAAAGATTCGTGTACCGCTCTTAACTCATTCATAAGTGGATAAGACTCCTTGAAATCACTCAAAGGCAAAATCTTTTATGCACAGCTCGTTATCAAAGGTATCTCTCGGTACCAGTTTTAGCCGTTCTGCTTCATGACGACTGCCAAACCAGGTCCGCCGGATTGAGTTAGAAATTTTTCCGGTTAACGCATCAATGACGACTCGCGCGGAGATGTTAATGGTCGGTTGTAGCTCAATTACACCATGTGGTTGGAAGGTGTCCCCACATCCAGCCATCGCAACCATATGGCCCGCTTCAAGGGGGACATCACATAATCGAAATTTAACTTCTGTGTTTTCGTCAAAGATGTCACTGATTGTATCGTTGTCAAATAGTGCAACAGAATGCCCGGCTACAGCGAACGCTTCTGTCCAGGCACAGACATGAATAGAATGAAGGCTGTTCGTTCTTCGCCACTCATCAAGGAATAAATCGCCGGCAATTGTTATGCCCGCACTGACGATTACATCTGCATGGCGAATTATATCTAATTCGTCGTGGCTCATATCTTCAATAAACTTGCAATGAGCGGTAACTTCCTTCATGTGCGGAAAATCAGTGAGAAGTAAGGTACGAAGCGACGAAACTTTATTTGTACCTGTATCGCCAACTCCGAGTAAATGTCTCGATGCATTATGCGAAGACATTTTATCCCTATCGATCAAGTGGAGAGTGCCAACTCCTGCCTGAGCCAAAAGCCGTGCGATAGATGCTCCGAGTGACCCACACCCACACACTACAACCCGTTTGCTATATAAATTTTTATAATTTGGATCGTGGTCTCTTCCATGTACCCAAGCACCATCAACCCTGGATACATCCATTTTATGAATTCTAAATCCAAAGAACGCGCTTCGTACTACTGATGCGGGCAACACAGACCCGCTCCTGAAACCTTTTCGAACGTCTGCTAACTTCTTGCTCTTTATAAATGCGGAGAAAAAGATCACACCATTTTCAGAATTCGCAGCGATCAGAACAAGACAGTCTCTACCAGCTACCAGAATTTGGTCTTGCACTCCCACAGGAATAAGGGTCAACAGTTGATTTGCAAAATCTGGAAATTCATGTGGACACCAAGGCCGATTCAGCCATACCAAATAACCTTGATAAATCGTGGCTGACTGTTTCGTGCTCTTAAGGTGCATTAGGTACTTAGCTAGTTCCTGAGGAGTATCGGCTACAAAAAATTCACGACGATTGCCTGCGTAGGCAATTACCCGGCTTTCAGGTTTCAGTGAGAGTAAGCTGTAAACATTCTCCAAATTAGTATGAGATTGAGCCCAGTAGGCAGCCGCCTCCCGCATAAAATCCTTGCGTCTTGTAACTGGATCCATATTTAGCAGTGTTTGAGCCCACGCTAAATGTTGGATGATTCGATGCTCCGGTTCATGGTTCATTGAGCTTCGAGGAAGACAAAGCGTGCCGTTATTATCGATGTGTGGCCAAGGTTTGCTTTTGCCATGCACATACCCGGGAATCCATAACTTTGGCTGGGTCCGAGGGAACTGTTTGTCGATACCCACGTACACAAAGTTAACGTTTGGATAAACAATGTCACCGTCAGTAAAATCAATTTTCCAAACCGCGATGCATGAAGCCGCCATATTTCTGGTGGGGGCATTAGTCGTTAAAGATATCTGCGACCAACGCCCCTGCAATTGACGGCTTAATTCGCGCTGTATGCGTTCTATCAACAAATCATGATTGTTCATTAACCGAAACGACCACCATCATCATTTCTCTCCGTGACTTTTGTGGAGGTTACGACAAATGCAGACTTTTGCGCAGTAGATTCCTTAGGTGCTCGAACCGCGAAAAATGTGGTATTAAAAATAGTATCCCAAGTTTCAAGTGCGTTCTTGTGGGTACAGTCTGATTCATCCAACGTTACCAACTCATCTACCGCCCAAGTCAAATTATTATTAAAAAACGTAACAGCTTCGTCATTTTTACCGGAAAGATTTACATTTTCCATAACAGGGTGTTTGACCTCCGTCGAAGTATCTAATGCTTTTTTAATTGCTTTCCAGGTGTTTCGTATCGAAAGATCGTCCCTACTTTCATTCGCTTTAAAATGGTCTACGACCAATTTGGTAATTGTGATTCCCGATGCAGCCTTTTCTTTCCAATCACTTTCACTGCGCGCAAATTTTTTCGTATATCGTACAACTCGTCGTAGTTGACTGCCGTCATTAATTTCGCCCGAGTTCAATTCCGAAACCTGAGCATTGAACCAACTAGTTACTGCTCGTGCGTCCGAGCGAGTCCAATCATCACCGCTAGCCAATTCGTAATATTCTTTATCTTGGCCTTTTTCATCCTTTTCAGTCTTAATTCTGTAAATAGGATAGTCAATGTGATATCCCTTCGCGTAAGTTTGCCTTACACAGTTACGATGAACTTTCGCTGGACTTGTTAACCGATCATCATCGGAAAGTGCTTCACATACTCGTTCGCGAGCCTCTTGAGGAGATAAACTAAAACCGAAAAAGCCAGCTAAATTTTCCGTTTTGAAATAAACGCCGTCATCAATGTCATACTCGTACGCGTCATCCTGAACCATCGTCTTCATGCTGTAAGATCCTTGCGAATCTATTCTTTCAGGATGAGGCTTTTCAAGGCGGGTTAAACCGTTTTTCAACCGAGTCCGTCCAGCGTCTCGGTGTGTTCGCATATCATCCTGATTCGATTTACTTAATATGATTTTTTCGTTGTGATAAGCACGCAGGTCTTTATTGCAATCAATATCAGTCATTACGTCGGTTCTCCAGTTTAATTAAGCGTTGACGACAATGCATCCCTGAATGACCGCATATGATTCGTGGGATTATTTGTATTCATTTGCGACCAAGCCCAATCCACATCGGATATAGCTTGTCGCTCCAAAGCATTCAGTGCTTGGGGTCGGGCGTCATCGAGATTCTTTAAATAATTTCTCAATTCATTTGAAGGGCATTGCGCGGGAAGTCGATAGGCGAAACTTGTGTCGTTTCGCAATGATGCGATTTTATTAGATATGTAGTCGTATCCTACTGCTTGAGCGTTGAGACTGGCTTCAATTGCTTTAATTCCCAGTTTCCATTTCAGAGAGTTGCGATGCAGATTTTTATCTGAAATTTCTTCTCCCCCTTGCGAAGGTAAAGAACCCAACATGAATAGGTGGACTGGGCGGGAGGTTTCTTTTCGATCAGCCAGAATTTCTGTGGCCTCGATCATTCCAAGGGTACTAGGGTTGTTAGCCCATAGACCCCCGTCAACATAAACAGCGGTTGTGGTTGAGTTGATTCCGTTGGGCTCCACTAACTTAGCCATTGATCGTAGAATAGGAGCGGCTGATGTCGCGAGGCATACATCAACTAAGGTTCGGGGATTATCACGACCATTCAGGCGCGAGAGATGTTGTGTTTTAAAGACTACAGCAGCGTGTCGATTAATATCTAGCGTAGGAATTGCCAGGGCGATCCCGCGCTCTTTATAAACGCCGCCAAGAGTTTGATTGTTAAACGCTCGTTCCAGCGCATGCCTTAATGCTTGGTTACCCGCACAAAGACCGAAGCCTAGCCCTCGAATCAAGATGTCTCCAAGGACGGGAACATGCCGGATCATTTGATAGGGGAAGATGTTTTTCCCTTCGTTATGATAGAGCTCTCTTACTTCGTTCAGCGGTGTCCCAGCGGCAAGGGCGCACGCGACTACCCCCCCAGTACTGGTGCCAACAATTAAATCAAACGCTTTGCCAACATCCGGCAACCTCTCGCTGCCGACTGTCTGAGCTATTCTTGTCGCAAAGGTCTGCAAATAGGCTGATTGGTACACCCCACGCATCCCACCACCATCTAAACATAAGACTCGAAAAGGTTTCTGCTCTGTCATCATCTGATCCTTCATAAAGCTAGAGGGTAACTAGCTCGGCAAGCTTGGCTGCAACATTTCTCATCGAATCTTCCTCGGTACTCAGACCGCTTCGCGAGGCCAACAGGGGACTGACATTACGGAGAGCTTCATAGGTCGTGTTGTGCACAATAGGAACGAGCTGCTCTCTCGCAAGAAGTGCCGAAAGCTCTTTATCTGCGATTCCCTCTGAGGGCAGACGGCGCAACAGCGCAGGGGTCACCAGTACTAACCCTATTCGTGAGTTCGCCAATCCTTTATCGATAGCGCGCATCAGCCCAACCCCGAGTCCAACATCCTTCTCGCTGAACCAAACCGAGACTCCATACGACACAAGCAAATCATGAAGTTCTTTTGCCACCCCTTGCCGATCATCCCATGCATGACAAAGAAATACATCACGAAGGTCAGACTCGGTCGCTCGCCTCTCGACGGTATCGCGAATGGGATTGAGCGCTCGCACCTCCGCAACTGTGTAGGACAAGGAGGAGCCTGCATTTGACCAGCGTGGTCTTCCGCCACCGCTAGACCCGCTATTTCGCCCGCCCCCACCATTGCTTGGTGAGGCGTAGGCAGTGGGCGAATAGCGAGGCGATTCGTACATACTGTAGCCGCTGGAGCGACCAGAGCGGCCACGACATGCTGGGCATGCCGCCGCAGCGCTTGCTGAACGATGCCCTTCTACTGGTGCTGTACATCTAGCCACGCTGCAACCCTTTCAGTTGTTAAAGTGCAATAGGTGGGGCAGAGACCACTCATCATTGTTCAACCTCACATTCCGTTATCTCAAAACACGATCTATTAGCTAATCACCTTTCTTATGCTTGTGTGGCTTAAGCGACGGTGTATTTGCGGGTGTATCCTTATTATCCCGTTGACGCTTATCTGGCTGCCCAGTGGATTTGGCTGTTCTTTTTGGACCTAGCTTAATACTCATAACTTTTCTCCGGCATAGATATAAATTACTTAGGTGATGCGCAGTCGACATCAAATGCCGCCAGACATATTCCAACTATTTAACTACTTTTATGTGAAAACCCCTCCCGATAAGCAAATAAAATTCGTAAAAAGGTGGTAAAATTTACTTTTGGGAGATATTTTCGCGCAACAAGGTCATAATAATGATAATCGCGCCTCAAATCAAGCTTTGCGTGACAAAATCTCGCAAACAATTGATTCTTTTGTTTTTTGGTGGTCTATAATTGACAAAAACTCGATTTTTTCACCCAGTCTGGATGTGCACCGATGTTATTGAAGTTTGAATTTAGTAATTTTTGCTCGTTTCGCGACAGGGCAGAACTCTCTCTTGCGCCCACGCGCGAAAAGATGCATAGAAACGAGCATGTCTATTCCGCTGACGAGGACGGAGGGACCGAAGTGTTACGGGCGGCAGTTATTTATGGGGAAAATGCTTCCGGTAAAAGCAATTTCATTCGGGCTTTAGAATTCGCGAAACGATTCGTGACTAGAGGTGTGAGACCAAATAAGTTAATAGGAAGCACCATATTCAAACTTGATGAATCCTATCAAACGAAACCCTCGATTTTTCATTTTGAGATTTTGGCTGACGATACGACGTACCAATATGAATTCAGCCTGTCTCATGACCAGGTTCTTCATGAAAAGCTGAGCATCCTGAACAAGAATTCAACCAAACTTATGTTTGAGCGCTCCTCTAATGAGGGAGGGTCATACAGGTTTGGGCCATTTCTTCAAACTCTTAGTAAAGAGGAGCAAATGTTTTACAAGTTTAATATTGAAGGAACCAGAAAAAATCAATTGTTTTTAACTGAATCGGTAGAAAGAAACTTCACAAAATTTGCACCTGTATATAATTGGTTTGACAAAAGTTTGAAAATTTTTACTCCGCAAAGTATTAGCCATGGGGTCGAGTTTCAGTTGCAAGATGACAAGGAATTTACAACGTTTCTGAAAACCCTGCTTAGGCATTTTGATCCTAGTGTCGTCGATTTGAAAACAGATTTTTTGGATCCTGAGAGCATACAGGGAATTCCTCCTATAATTCTTGCTGAAATAGAAGAAAACTTGGAAGAGAAACAAGGCGTATTTATTAGTAATCCCCTGACTGGAAACAGAATGGTTTTTTTCAGAGATAATAAAGGCCAAGCAAAATTAATTAAGATATTCACCCAGCATAAATGCTCTGGAAGTGATGGCTTGATTACCTTTGACTTAGAGGAGGAATCTGATGGAACGAGGAGAATTATTGAGCTAGCACCTCTATTCTACGAATTAATGGCAACTGACAGTAGTACCGTTGCCTGTATAGATGAGCTGGATAGAAGTCTTCATCCTGGGATAACAAAAAGACTGTTGCATACCTTTCTCAAAAATAAAAATAAAACACAATCTCAGTTAATTGTTTCTACGCATGATACAAATTTGCTTGATACAAAATTGTTGCGTCGTGATGTAATTTGGTTTATTCATAAAATCGATGGGGCATCACAATTATCGTCATTGCATAAGAAATTCAACCCTAGACACGATAAAGACATCAGGCGTGAATATCTAGAAGGTAAATATGGTTCTGGTCATTCATACGAATATGAATTATAAAATTCTATTGTTCTGATCAACCAATTTTAACAATGCACTACAACATCTACTAAAGATTGGCGGAGCTCGACCTTCATTCGAATAGGTTGATACGTACTGATAGAGCTTAATAGAGTTAGGTATTTAGAGTTCAGTGAAGGGCAGGTTTGAGCACAAAGCGCCAGAAAAATAAATTGAATTGGTCTATGAGATTGTGCGGCCGCAAAAGAGCGGCAGTGGTTGAACTCCTATAAATGACGAGTAATAATCATGTGGATTGATTGCAATAAAAGCATGCCCGAGGATATGGAAGTCGTCATTGCCTTGTATCTGGGTTACTGGCCAGGTCGGGGGAATAGCGGTGTTGCTGACATTTACGCTGCAGATGGCAAGTGGTTCAATATTCCGGAAGGGGTCAACATCATTGGATGGATGCCGGTACCCGATACCAATCATTTACCGATCGCAGAGTGCTACACCGATCCATCGAGTGGAGCGGTAAAATTGCTTGGGTGGACAGAAACCGGTGATCCGGATATTTTAAAATGTATTTTTAAAGGTCATTATTCAGAGGTAAGCCAGACGGGTCGGAACCGCAACAGCGCTAACAAGGACTAATTGCTACGTAGTCAACCATTGACATCTAACCGTCAACTTTTTTAGGACGGGAAGACCACTCTTAGCCTAAAACTGAGAGACAATTTATGGTGAACCGACAGTCTGGAGTCTGTCTAACTCTGTCGCATCTGCGAACTGTGCTCGGGCGTCGTCGGTCATGCGTATTTGAAACTCATCTCCCGCTCTGGTGATCTTCATAATGCCAAGCTCGCTCATGTCGCAAAGGCGGCGCAGAAGAGATACCTTACCAAACTTCTGCATGGGTGCAGCGACGTAGCCACGGGATTCATAAGTGCTTTCCATTAAGGAGAATGCGCCAGGTTGATTCAGCGGTGTAAAGAGTTCGGGGACAGCCCGGTTCCATCCCCAGCACATCTGGTGGAAAGATTGCCCGACATTTTCACTGTCATCGAACTGGGTCGGGACATGTATGCCCCAATAGTCCATCGTTCGAACCACTTCGATGAACAAGACAAACCGGCTCATGTTGTCGCTCGGCAATTGTTTGAGAATAGTTGCGACCTGGGCCTCGGCCAACCTTCTAAGAGCTTGTGCATTGGAGTCGGTCACCGCTCAAACTCAAGGCGGGTCATTAATCTTGTCAAGCATCAGAGCCGCGATGACAATGCAAACTAATACAGATTTTGCGGTTTTTGCGGTTATAGTCCAGTCCTTCTATGGCACTCATAAAAAAAAGAGGGACGCTTTGGGCACAAGTGAGCTTGAAAGCATGCCGTACATTAAATTCAATTTTTGAGGCCGCTTTTGAGCGTTATGCGACGTGATTATGCTGAAGCAATTTTCAATGTATTCAAATGGATCCATTTGTACCCAAAGCGAATACTTGGAATCAACAAAGAACCGTCATCTGGGAATACTTAGTTGAGTTTTTCTTTTAGCGCGTCATGTTGTAATGTATGGCTAATTGCATTAGATACGTTTGTGGAAAATAAATATCATTAATTCATCTCGGACAGATTTAGTCCATTTTAGCAGTGTCGATATAAGTCTTCGATTGGGGCTGGGCGGATGCCTACCGTCGCCATGGATTTAATTACTACCCCAAATGGATTAATGCCATTCCTTTCACTCCTTGTGTTGGCCCGCGTTTACTCGCCAACCCCACTGCACCGACACCAGAATTAATGGATACATTATTGCAGGCTCTGGTCAGCGAGTGCTCTACAGAAGACTTTTCCGGCTGGCACTGCCTGTTTCCAGATGCCGATGCTAGTGAACAATTACACCAGCACAATATTCCGCAACGCTTGGGCTGCCAATTTCATTGGTTTAATCGCAACTATAAAAATTTTGATGATTTTCTCGCGCAGATGACATCGCGCAAACGCAAAAATATTACTAAAGAGCGAAAGCAAGTAGTAGCACAGGGATTTGAATTTGAAGTAAAAACAGGAAATGAGCTAACCCCAGCAGACTGGGACATATTTTATTCACTTTATCGCAACACCTATTTAAAACGCAGCGGCCACAGCGGCTATTTGAACGCCGGTTTTTTTCAACAACTCGGCGCCACCATGAGCAATAATTTGGTGCTGATCAATGCAGTAAAAACAGCGGAGTTCGGCGCGAAAAGTGTTATCGCTGCATCACTCTTTCTGCGCGATAGCACTACTCTTTATGGGCGCTATTGGGGCTGTTTCGAGGAGTATCAATTTCTGCATTTTGAAACTTGTTACTATCAAGGTATTGATTACGCTATCGCAAACCAATTATCCCGTTTTGATGGCGGCGCACAAGGCGAACACAAAGTTGCACGTGGCTTTGAACCTGTTATCACCCATTCCAATCACTGGATTAGGGAGCCGGGATTTCGCACTGCAATTGCACAGTTTGTAACAGAGGAGGCCGAAGCTATTCGGGCTTACGCTGAGAACTTAAAGAACCACTTACCTTTTAAACAAGGTGAAACAGAATAAAAAATGGCGCATTCGATGCGCCATTTTTTAAAATCACCGTAAAAATATATTTACACCTTAAACGTATCAATTTGCTTTTTCAGCTCGCTGGTTTCATTGATCAATTGGCTACCGCTTTGGTTAACCACCTGCGCATTTTCAACCACGTTTTCCGACAAGCTATGAATCGCGGTGATGTTTTTACTCACTTCATTTGCGACAGAGCTTTGTTGATGTGAAGCGGTGGCAATTTGATGATTCATATCGTTAATGACACCAATATTTGCACGGATTTTATCGAGTGCACCGCCAACTTTTGAGGCAGTATCGATAGTTTCGCGCGCGGAAGCGGTACTGGTGCTCATCGCCTGATGCGCCTCATCGGCAGCGCGCTGTAATTGCACAATGATCGATTCAATTTCTTCTGTAGAAGAACGAGTCTTTTGCGCCAGTGAGCGCACTTCATCGGCCACCACGGCAAAACCGCGCCCTTGTTCGCCCGCGCGAGCCGCTTCAATTGCGGCATTCAAGGCGAGTAAGTTGGTCTGTTCGGCAATGGTGCGGATAACTTCCATCACCGAACCTATATTGACGGAATTATTTTTCAACACCTGAATTTTTTGCGCGGTAGATTCAATCTGACTAGTGAGACGATTAACGTTTTCCAGTGAGAGATTAACAATAGTGTTGCCTTCTTCCGCAAGCACGCTGGTAGCTGTTGTGCGTTCGGCAGTGTCGCCCGCGTGACGAGCAATTTCATTGGCCGATGCGGACAACTCTTCTACTGCCGTCGCCACCAACTCAATTTCACGCAATTGTTGTGAAGTGGAATTAACCGTGTTTTCAGTGGCGCCACTCATTTTATTGACATTGACACGCACTTTTTCATTAACCTGCACCACATTGCGAATAATGGCAGCGATATGCTCCATTACCAGATTAAAGTTATGGGCAAGTGCAGCGATTTCGTTTTGGCTATCGGTTGGCAAACGGCGAGTTAGATCACCACCCCCACCGGCAATCGTGGCCAGCGAGCGAGTAACCTCATCAACCGGCCCCAGAACCAAGCTGCGAATTAAGATGTATACCGTAATCAAACTCGCAGCAAGCAAGGCAAGCACAGTAAAAATCGTCGTCTGTCTCTGATTACTCAAGGTTTCTTGCAGTTCTTGGGTAGAGAAACTGATGTTATAGCTGCCTATAGTGCTACCGTTGTAGACAATTGGAATCGCATCCCGGGAAAGTTGGTTTTTGCTTTCGTCACCATCGGCCGCTTTTGCTAAAGACTGACCGCGATGATCTACCACACTCACCGAAGTCACCAGCGAAGTATTAACCAGCGATTTGGCAATCGCCTCTATTTGCTGGAAGTCGTAGGCAAACACGGCCTCAAGAATGGAGCTATTGGTCAACTCGATCATCGCCGACGTTTCTGCCTCCAATTTTTTCTCCAGGTTGTCGGAGGCAATTTGATCGTTGACCAGAGCGACTATAACTGCAATCGCCAGCATGGCAATTGTCAGCACCATCATCAATTTGGTGAGTAAGGATTTTTTTACCATGTTTCCCCCGAAACTATTCGGCTATTAGACTTATTAAGTTACCCAGTATTATTGACGGCAAGAACGCACCAATCTTGAGTGCTAACTTGCAATCAATTTGAGCAATTGCTTTTAATCGGTATACAGAACTTATTAGCGAGCTGTAGTGGTGAGTCAAATGACAACGGCTGTTGCATACCAGTTAGAGAAGTATAGACACAGCTTTGCAATGCTGCGCGATGAAGAAAAGAAGAACTGAAAAGATGTTTTTAAAGGCAGGGTAGAGACGGGGAAACAATGGGGGCGATGAGCCGGCTTACCAGCTCGGATCGGCTCATCGCAAAAGACTCAAAAATTAATCATCACCATCTGGGTCATTACCGCCCGCCATACCCAATTCCTTGAGCTTGCGGGTGAGGGTGTTGCGCCCCCAGCCCAGTAAATTAGCGGCATCACGCTTGCGACCAGCGGTGTATTTCAATGCAGTTTCAATCAATGCCCGCTCAAAGGTGGGCACCGCTTCACTCAACAGTTGATGCTGCCCGCGGGTCAGAGCTTGGTCCGCCCAGTGGCGCAGGGCTTTCTCCCAATCGTCGGCCGGGGTACTGGTCTCTTTGTTTTCCAGCAGCTCAGGCGGCAAATCTTCTATATGCACCTCGCGCCCAGACGCCATAACCGTGATCCAGCGACAGGTGTTCTCCAACTGGCGAACATTGCCCGGCCACTGCAGAGAGCAAAAATACTCCTCTGTCTCTGGCAGCAATACTTTCGGATCAACATTTAACTCAGTCGCCGCTTTGTGCAGGAAGAACCGCGCCAACTTGGGAATATCCTCACGGCGGTTGGCCAATTTAGGGATATGAATACGGATGACGTTCAGGCGATGAAACAAATCTTCGCGGAAACGGTTATCGGCCACCAGAGTTTCAAGATTCTGGTGAGTCGCGGCGATGATACGCACATCCACCTTGACCGGAGTGTGACCGCCAACGCGATAGAACTCGCCATCGGCCAATACCCGCAAGAGACGGGTTTGGGTCTCGGCAGGCATATCGCCGATTTCATCGAGGAATAGGGAGCCGCCGTTAGCCTGCTCAAAACGCCCCTGACGCTGGGCGGCAGCGCCGGTAAAGGCACCTTTTTCGTGGCCAAATAACTCTGACTCCATCAAATCTTTGGGAATGGCAGCCATGTTCAGCGCGATAAAGGGTTCGTTGCGGCGCGGACTGTGACGGTGCAGGGCACGCGCCACCAGCTCTTTACCGGTTCCCGACTGCCCATTGATCAGCACGGTAATATTGGATTGCGATAGACGACCAATCGCGCGAAACACTTCCTGCATCGCCGGCGCCTCACCGATGATTTCAGTATTGGTTTCCAGCGCCGTCTCGGTGCCGTGTTCGGTTTTTTGCTCCTGCGCGTGAGCGAGGGCACGCTGGGTAACGGCGACCGCATCATCCACATCAAAAGGTTTGGGCAGATACTCAAATGCACCGCCTTGATAGGCAGCTACGGCGCTGTCCAGATCCGAATGGGCGGTCATGATGATAATCGGAATCTGCGGATGGGTATTGTGCAGATTGCCCAGCAGGGTCAGGCCGTCGGTACCCGGCATGCGGATATCACTGATAATCGCATCGGGAATATCGCGATTGAGCTGACTCATGGCGCTATCACCCGAATCAAACACACGGGTTTCAATGTTCGCCCCCTGCAGGGCCTTTTCCAGCACCCAGCGGATCGAGCGATCATCATCAATAATCCAGACTTTGTTAGACTTCTGCATGTTGCGCTTCCATTGGTAAGTAGAGTGAGAAACGGGTTTTGCCCGGCTCACTTTGGCACTCGATAAGGCCATGATGTTGATGGATAAGATGTTGCGAAATGGTCAAGCCAAGCCCCGTACCTTCGGCGCGACCGGAGATCATCGGGTAAAAAATGTTTTCAACCATCTCAGTGGGAATGCCGGGGCCGTTATCAATAATGTCGATGCGACAAATCAATGGATGATGCTTGCGGCCAATGGTGTACT
>CAXAVL010000045.1:0-22745 GCA_963971905.1 uncultured Cellvibrio sp. | reverse complement strand
CGTTTGGGCTTCTTATGCAATTACTTTTGCGGTGCTGATTTTTTTGTTGATCAGCCCACTGTTGCAGAAAAAAGCTTTTCTCAAACAGCAACAAAAATTGCAAAAATTAGCGCAAGCTAATCCAGCAGCAGATCAATCTGTTGAATAAATTAATCCGTATTAGTCGTTAGGGAATGTAAAAAATGCATCCGGTTCGCAAGCAACGCTTAATGATTGTGATTTTTATTGTAGTGTTTTCAACTGTTGCGGTTGGCCTTATGGCTTATGCGTTGCGTGAAAATATTAATTTATTTTATCCGCCCAGCAAAATTGCAGCTGGGGAGGTGCCACACAATACCCGCATCCGTGCCGGTGGTTGCGTCAAACCCGGCAGCATTGAGCGCGCCAGCGATTCGCTTGAAATTCGGTTTTTGATTACCGACGGTGTGGCAGATGTGAAAGTCAATTTCAATGGGATCTTGCCAGACTTGTTCGCAGAGGGAGAGGCAGCGGTGATCAATGGTATAGTGACCGAAACCGGCGAGATAAATGCCAGTGAAGTGCTTGCCAAACACGATGAAAATTACACTCCGCCGGAAGTTGCCGAGGCAATGAAAGATAAAGGCGAGCACCAGGCAACATGTGAGGGCTTAAAATATGGCGCTTGATTTTGTTCAGCTCGCACCGGAATTGGGGCAATTTGCCCTAATATTATCCTTATGTTTAAGTGCTGCATTATTTGTGCTGCCATTAGTGGGCGCACATTACGGTAGCAACGTTTTAATGCAGTCAGGCCGCTCACTGGCAACCGGTTTTTTCATCTTTGTTGCCTTCGCTTTTTGTTGTCTTGTGTATTCATTTCTTCACGACGATTTCTCAGTTAAATATGTTGCGTCCAATTCCAATTCACTACTGCCTTACTACTACAAAATCAGTGCGGTTTGGGGTGGACATGAAGGTTCACTGCTCTTGTGGATTCTAATGTTAGCCGGCTGGACGCTGGCGGTTGCTATTTTTAGTCGCTCACTACCGCTCGATATGCAAGCGCGTGTATTGGCTGTGATGGGTTTTGTCGCGGTTGGCTTCCTATCTTTTATTATATTTACCTCCAATCCTTTTGATCGAATTCTTCCTATTCCACCACAGGACGGCAGCGACTTAAATCCACTCCTACAAGATATAGGCTTGATTATTCATCCACCTGTGCTGTACATGGGCTATGTAGGATTTAGTGTCGTTTTTGCCTTCGCTATTGCAGCACTTCTGACCGGCCGTTTGGATAGCGCTTGGGCACGCTGGTCGCGCCCTTGGGCGACTATGGCTTGGGGTTTTTTATCCGTTGGTATTGCCCTCGGTAGTTGGTGGGCTTATTACGAGTTGGGTTGGGGTGGCTGGTGGTTTTGGGATCCGGTAGAGAACGCATCTTTTTTGCCTTGGCTAATTGGCACAGCATTGATTCATTCGCTCGCAGTAACTGAAAAGCGCAGCCTGTTTAAAAGCTGGACATTGCTGCTCGCTATTTTCACTTTTTCATTGAGTTTGCTGGGAACCTTCTTGGTTCGCTCCGGTGTGCTGACTTCGGTGCACGCATTTGCTAATGATCCCGAGCGCGGCATTTTTATTCTTGGTTTCTTTCTAGTGGTGGTTGGCGGCTCTCTAACGCTGTTTGCATTGCGTGCCCCCGTGGTAAGGGGTTCAGCCGGGTTTACTTTGTTATCGCGCGAAACGTTTTTGCTTGGTAATAATATTCTGTTAACCATCCTGATGATTATGGTGTTAATCGGCACTCTTTATCCGCTGGTTGCAGATGCACTTAGTCTCGGAAAAATTTCTGTCGGGCCACCGTATTTCAATTTATTCTTTTTGCCGCTAATGGGGTTGCTGTGCTTGCTGATGGCATTTGGTCCGCTCTCTAACTGGAAGCGCACGTCTGGTATGCAGTTTGTGAAACTCCTGTGGAAGCCCTGGGCGATTAGTTTTGCAATCGCGTTGGTTTTTCCGCTTGTTTATCGCGATCAATATGAAATTCTCGCCGCACTAACGGTGTTTATTGCCAGCTGGATTGGTGCGGCGCTTATCGCGGATTTGTTTTATCGCTTGCGCAACAGCGAGTCTTTGTTGGTTGGCCTGAAAAAGTTGAGTTTGAGTTACTTTGCAATGGTGATTGCCCATGCCGGTATAGCGGTAACAACTGTAGGTGTTGGGTTAACGAGCATCTATACGGAGCAGCGCGATATTCGTATGGAAGTAGGGCAGAAAGTCACTGTTGTGGAATATGATTTTATTCTCAATAAGCTGACACACATTGACGGCCCCAATTACTCTGCCGAAGAAGCGCTTATTACGGTGATGAAAGACGGTAAGTTTTTGCGCGAAATGAAACCGCAAAAGCGCAGGTATCTCGCCAGCGGAAGCACCATGACAGAGGTGGCATTGGATGTTGGCTTGTTTCGCGATCTTTACGTCGCTATGGGTGAACCCTTAACCGAAACTGCTTGGGCGATGCGGGTACATCTCAAGCCGTTTGTGCGTTGGATTTGGCTGGGCGCATTAATGATGGGCTTTGGTGCTGTGCTTGCAGTTGCCGATAAGCGTTATCGCAAAGCCGTGAAGCAAGAATTACCAACGGTCAATAATCCGGTAGGAAAGTTAGTCAATGAATAAACAGCGGTTGTTTCTATTTATCCCTTTGATTATTTTTGCACTATTGGCTGTATTGTTTTGGCGTGGTCTTTCGTTGAATCCCAATGAGATGCCATCTGCATTGTTAAACAAACCTGTGCCTGTATTTGAATTGCCGGTCTTACCTGCTCCGGAAAACCCGCAAGGGTTGGTAAGCGCAAATCATGAAATGCTTAAAGGCAAAGTCAGCCTGTTAAATGTATGGGCCACCTGGTGCACCACTTGCAAACAAGAACATGAATTTCTCAATACACTTAAGGCGCAGGGTGTTCTTATCTACGGTATTAATTACAAAGACAATACTGAAGATGCTCAACGGTGGTTAGCAGAATTGCACAACCCGTATGTTTACAGTGTGCTTGATGAAGATGGTCGCCTAGGCTTAAACCTAGGTGTTTTCGGCGCACCAGAAACCTATGTGATCGATAAGCAAGGTGTGATTCGCTATAAGCATATTGGTGATGTGAACAGTCAAGTATGGGAGCAGACTATTAAACCCATATTTGATAGCCTGAACTGAGTGTACATCTAACCATCCTCCCTTCAATGTAACTGGGTTTGATCGAGATCAAATCCAGTTTTTTCCTCCCGCGTAAACTGAATTTATTAAGAAAAACGCGGAGGTATTTATGTATATTGATTCAATCGTTCTTTATGGTTTAGTGATAGTTGCATTGGCATGCATAATGATTACTTATGTGGGCGTTTACGCGTACAAACATATTAAAGAGGATTCAGCGAAAGCGGATCAAGTGATTAACAACAAAGCTGTATAGTCTGAATCTTTGTTCTGAGGTTTTTCTAAAGCTCCTGCGTGGGGTTTTTTTATTATTAATATTCGGTGGTTATGATTTTACAGCCATAAAAAAAGCCCCAGATGTGGGGCTTTTTTCATTTCAAATGTTGGCGGACCGGACGGGACTCGAACCCGCGACCTCCGGCGTGACAGGCCGGCATTCTAACCGACTGAACTACCGGTCCGCATCGTCACAAAAACCACAGCTACCTTATGAGTAAGAGTGGTGGGCGGTACAAGACTCGAACTTGTGACCCATGCCTTGTAAGGGCATTGCTCTACCAACTGAGCTAACCGCCCAAGATTTCACGCTTTTCAGCGCTCACCTTGTTGGTGGCGCGTATTCTAATCATGTAAAAATTTGGGTCAACCTTTTTTTTACAGATTCCTGAAAAATTTATGAAAAATACAAAAAATGGATATGAAACAAACACTTGTGATCGTTTTTTGGTCGTGCGGGCAAAATTTACCGATCATCCTTATGAGTTGTTATACTCGCGCAAATTTTTCATTTAATGTCTGGAAGCCTATTTATGTGCGCAACTCTAATAAGACTATGCACCTGTATCGGGTTGTTGTTTCTTTCCCTTTCTTCTTTCGCGGCCATTGAGGTGCATGAGTTCGATAATGATGTCGATCGCAAACGCTATCAAACGTTTATCGATGAGATGCGCTGCCCCAAGTGCCAGAATCAAAATCTTGCCGGCACCAATTCCCCTATCGCTGAAGACCTTCGGCGTGAATTGGTATTCATGATCAAAGATGGCAGGTCTGATAAAGAAATTGTCGATTTTATGGTTGAGCGTTACGGTGAGTTTATCTTGTATCGCCCGCGATTATCGCCTGCGACCTTGTTGCTCTGGGGGGCGCCGATATTTTTATTGGTGTTTGGTGTCATCATGCTGTTACTTATAGTTCGCAAGCGCCGTCGCCTTGATGTAGTAGTCGATTCGGGTCTTACCTCATCCGAGCAGGCGCGATTGGCGAGTTTGTTGAAATCAACACCCATGCAAAACACTGCTAACGAAACAAATCAAAAATCCAATCAGGAGAAACAATAATGATGTCCTTGTGGGTCGGTGTAGCGCTCCTGAGTGTGTTGGCGTTGGGTTTTGTTTTTTGGCCGCTGGTACGCTACGGCAAACAACAAAATGGTCAATCAAGCGAGGTGGTTGCAGAGCGCCTTGCTGAGAATGTACGGCTTTTTCACGAACATATTGCTGAGCTGGAAGTGCAGCTATCTGCAGGACGTATAGATCAAGAACAGTTTGCGCAATTAAAGTTGGAGCAGGAGCGTGCGTTATTAGATGACGAGGTCGACATTCGCGCAGCGCAGCAAAATCGCACTATGGGTGCGGGAATCAAAACATTGAGTGCGATTGCGGTATTGATTGTTGCTGTCAGTTGGGGGCTTTATCAACAGCTGGGCAGTAGCGCCGATGTAGAAATCCGTTTGGCGCAAGAGCTTAAGCAAGAACTTGATAATGCTGACTATCAAGCCGGTCGCAATCCGGATCCAGTGCGCGCACGTGAGATGGTGCGCTTGATTCAGGCGCGACTGGCTGATGAGCCTGAGCAATTGCAATACTGGTTTTTTCTGGCGCGGATGCACATGGATTTAAATGATTTCCCTCAGGCTGTTAACGCCTATCAGCAAGTATTACAGCGCGACAGTAGCTCTGCGATGATCATGGCTGAGTTGGCGCAAGCTATGTTTTTGCGCGATAGCAATACAATGAGCCCACCGATAAGCGATTTGGTTGAAAAAGTACTTAAAGTTGAGCCGGATAACACCATGGCACTAGGCCTTGCTGGTATAGATGCTTTCGGCAAAAAGGATTACGTCAGTGCGATTAAGTATTGGGAGCATACAGTTAAATTAACAGGACAGGATTCGCCCGGCAGCCAGGCATTAATCTCTGGTATTGAACGCGCAGCCACCTTGTATTTTGCCGAGGGTGGTACAGAAGCCTCACTTGCTGCCGCGCGTGCAGGCCGTCAGTTGAGTGTTAATGTTAGTTTGGCCGAAGGTGTTGAGGTTAACCCTGATCAAATCGTGTTTATTTACGCGCGCACTTGGCAAGGGGCGAAAATGCCGCTGGCCATTACGCGGGTGACTGTGTCTGAATTGCCTAAGCAAGTGGTGTTAACTGAAGCTATGGCGATGACGCCAGCGATGAGTTTGGGCTCCGTCGATAGTATTGAGGTGATTGCTCGAATTTCGCAAGATGGTACGGCAACCGCTAAACCAGGCGATTGGCAGGGTAGTTTTGGTCCGGTAGATATGAAGTCGATCCCGTCAGGCCTTAGTGTCACAATCGATCAAAAGGTGGCGCAATAATCCAGAAATTAGCTGAGTCCTGCTGTTTTCGGGTGAAAATTATACAGCTGGCTTGATCTGGACATTTTTGCTCGCAGAGGCGGGTAATGCGGCCCACAAATGTGTAGAATCCCGCCCTTACAGGTTTTTTTGGCCGTTTTCTGATTTTTAATAACAGCTAAAAAAATTAACAAAATCAAACAGCTAGGCAATGTGTGGTTGCCGGCGATTTATTTATTGAACAGGCGGGTTGGAGTAGGGCGCTCAAACCATATAAGCCTGATGAAACAGAGTGTATGGATCTATGCGGCTAAAGTGCATCAAGCTGGCTGGCTTTAAATCGTTTGTTGACCCTACTACGGTCAACTTTCCCAGCAACCTATGCGCTGTTGTTGGCCCCAATGGCTGTGGTAAATCCAATATTATTGACGCTGTGCGCTGGGTGATGGGTGAGTCTTCCGCCAAAAACCTGCGCGGCGAAAACATGACCGACGTAATCTTTAACGGCTCCAGTGGTCGTAAACCGGTCGGTCAGGCCTCAATCGAGCTGGTGTTCGACAACTCCGATGGCACTCTCCTAGGCGAATACGCCGCGTTCACTGAAATCAGTATCAAGCGCAAAGTTACCCGCGATAGCGACAATAGCTATTACCTCAATGGCACCAAATGCCGTCGTCGCGATATCACCGATATTTTCCTCGGCACCGGTCTTGGTCCGCGTAGCTACGCGATTATCGAGCAGGGCATGATCTCCAAGCTTATCGAGGCAAAACCGGAAGATCTCCGTGTTTATATCGAAGAGGCCGCAGGTATTTCCAAATACAAAGAGCGCCGCCGCGATACCGAAAGCCGTATGCGCCGCACCAAAGAAAACCTTGAACGACTCACCGATATTCGTGATGAGCTAGAGCGTCAATTGTCGCGCTTGCAGCGGCAGGCACAAGCGGCAGAAAAATATGCCGAATACAAAAAAGAAGAGCGATTGCTGAAAGCGCAATTGCAAGCACTTAAATTCCAGCAATTGGATATGCAGGCGAAAGCGAAACAAGCAGGTATTCGCGATCTCGAATTGCGCATGGAATCCTTTGTTACCGATCAGGTAAATAAAGATACGCAAATCGAAAAGTACCGCAGCCAATACACTGAGTTGGGCGATAAATTCAATGAGATTCAAGGTCGCTATTACGCAATCGGTGCAGAAATCGCGCGCCTTGAGCAAAGTATTCAGCATGCCGGTGAGCGCGCGCGTCAATTGCAAGCAGACTTGGATCAAACCAGTCGCGATAGCAAAGAAGCGGAAGAAAATTTATTAATCGATACTCAAAAAACCGAAGCTTGGGAAGCAGAGTTATTAGAGCTTGAACCCGAGCTGGAAATGGTAAAAGCGGCTGAAGAAACATCCGGTGAGTCGTTAATCGATGCTGAAGAGGCTATGCAGCGTTGGCAAAACGATTGGGATAGCTTTAACCAGCGCGCAGCAGAACCCCGCCAGCGTGCCGAAGTACAGCAGTCGCGTATTCAGCATCTTGAACAAGTGCAGCAACGTTTATTACAGCGCATTGAAAAGTTGCGTGAAGAAAAAACCAATCTGCAAGACAGCTCGGAGGATGACTCGATCCATGAACTGACTGAGCAACTCGCCGAATTGGATTTGGTTGCCGATGAAAAACGTATGCAGTTGGATGCATTTGTTGAGCAGTTAGATGGTACTCGCACCGATAACAACCGCATTGTGAATGAATTGGATCAGGCGCGCAGTCAGCTACAGAAAATGCGCGGCCGTCACGCATCGCTTGAAGCACTGCAACAGGCGGCAATGGGTGAAAAAAACAAAGCCGTTACCCAATGGCTGGCGCAAAATGAATTAACTAATAAAGCGCGTCTCGCCGACGCCATTAGTGTTACCGATGGCTGGGATAAAGCACTGGAAGCTGTGCTAGGCAATGCATTGCAAGCTGTCTGTGTTGAGCAGGTCGATGCAGTAACAGGTCTACTTGAAAGTCTCACACAAGGCGAATTGGTACTGTTTGATACCAATGCCAAACTGCCTGCAAATCTATCGACAAAAGCCGCGTTATTAAGTGAAAAAGTCACTGCCCCATGGGATGCCCAAGGGCTACTAGCCGGAATTTATATCGCCGATGATTTACCGGCGGCCTTGACATTGCGCAAACAGCTTGGTGCACATGAATCTGTTATCACTCGCGATGGCATTTGGTTGAGTCCGCACTGGGTACGTGTAACTCGCGATACCGATGCCAGTTCGGGTGTTATTGCTCGTCGACAAGAGCTGGAAGAATTATCGGCAACAATTGCGAGTGCAGAAGAAAATATTGAGTTGCTCAGTGAGCAGCTTGAAGAAGGGCGTGCAGCGATTAAACGCCTGGAGCAGGATCGTGAAAGCCTGCGTCGCCAAGTCGATGATGAAAGTCGCAAGTACGGCGAATTGCGTTCGCAGCTAAGTGCCAAACAAGTTCGTATTGAACAAATGAATATGCGCCGCGAGCGAGCAGACAACGAAATTCGCGAAGCGCGCGAGCAAATGGAGCAAGAAGCCGAGCATTTGTCTGAAGCGCGCATGATTTTGAGCGAAGCCATCGAAATGATGGAACAAGATACTGATTTGCGCGAATCCTTACTGCAACAGCGCGATGATATTCGCACTGGTCTTGATACCGCACGTCAACGCGCCCGTCACGATAAAGATAAAGCCCACGAAATTGCTATGCGTTACCAATCGGTAAAAACCCAATTGGATTCGATTCGTTTGGGAATTGGCCGTTTGCGTGAACAAGCTGCGCGTTTGCAAGAGCGCCGCGAGCAATTAATGGCCAGTATTGCGGATAACCGCGATCCAGTTGAAGAATACAAGTTAGAGCTGGAGGCAAGTTTATCCAAACGCCTTTCAGTTGAGGCCTCGCTAACAGAAGCTCGCCGCGCACTGGAAACGGTGGAGCATGAGTTGCGTAATTCCGAGCAGGCGCGCAATCGTGCCGAGCAAGAAGTACAAGCCGTACGTGCGCATTTAGAACAAGAGCGTTTAGCGGCGCAAATGTTTGAAGTGCAGCGTGCTGGCATTGTTGAGCAGTTGGAGGAAGAAGACCTAAATCTGGATATTATTCTGGCGGAAATGCCAGAAGGCACTGAAGTTAAACCACTCGAAGAAGAGCTGGAAACTCTTGCCGGTAAAATCTCTCGCCTCGGGCCGATTAACCTTGCGGCCATTGATGAATATAAAACAGAGTCCGAGCGTAAAAATTACCTTGATGCACAAAATGCCGATCTAATGGAGGCGCTCGAAACACTGGAAAATGCGATTAAGCGCATTGACCGCGAAACCCGTACACGCTTTAAAGAAACGTTTGATCAGGTCAACAAAAGTTTGCAGGAGTTGTTCCCTAAAGTATTTGGTGGCGGCCATGCTTATCTGGAATTAACTGGCGAAGAGCTGCTTGATACAGGTATCACCATTATGGCGCGCCCACCGGGCAAGCGTAACAGCACCATTCATTTGTTATCGGGTGGTGAAAAAGCACTGACTGCGATTGCACTAGTGTTTTCGATTTTCCGTTTGAATCCGGCACCTTTCTGTATGCTCGACGAAGTTGATGCGCCGCTCGATGACGCCAACGTAGGTCGCTATGCGCGCATGGTTGAAGAAATGTCGGCGCAGGTGCAGTTTATTTACATCACACACAATAAAAACGCGATGGAAATGGCACACCAATTGTTAGGCGTTACTATGCATGAGCCAGGTGTTTCACGCTTAGTGACAGTAGATGTAGACGAAGCCGCAGAATTAGCTGCGGTTTAAACATTGAACTAATTAATACGGATAACCTTATGTGGAAAGATTGGGTCATCATCATTGGTTTTTTATTGATTATCCTGGTGTTAGCGGATGGGATCAGACGCAAGCGCAATGAGCGCAATGGCAATATTAAAGTTTCTCGTTCATTAAAGAAAAGTTTGAAACAGCCTATTGAAGATGAGGATGAGCCGCCAGTTGAGGCGCCTAGTTATATTAGCGAGCTGCCTAATGGTGGCGCACGGGTGGTGGGTAAGCGCGAATCATCTACGCCTGTGCCAAGTATAGAAAAAAAAGCACAAGCTAAATCTTATTTGGAAAAACATCAGCGTCAACAAGAGCCAATTTCGTCCACATCTCATTCCCGCAGACAGCGTGAGCCGCAGCAGACCAGTTTAAATTTGGGGCAAGCAGTGCCAATGTTGATGGAGTCGGTAAGCGACAGTAAAAACCAACCCTTGCCTCTGGAAGATCGTATTGAGCCAAGCTTTTCCGCATTGGATAATAGTGACATTGAAAATGATTATGATGATCGCGAAGACGATGAATACGAAGGTGAAGATTATGAGCGTGACGATCACCCCTACACGCGCGAGTTGGCAGATGATGCTGCGCGTGACCCATTGATTGATGAAGAATCTGAGTTTGAAGACGAGCAGGATTTGAATGCAGAAGAGCCCGAAGAGTTTGAAGATGATGAGTACAGTCATGAAGAAGATTATGACGAGTATGATTCTGAAGATGATTACGAAGAAGATGAACCACACTCTGCAACCGCAGCACATAGTAATATTGCCGAGAAACAACCTGCTGAGCCAGAAGAAGTATTAATTATCAACGTTATGGCGCATAAGGGTGAAATGTTTAACGGTGGTGATTTGCTCGATGTTATTTTGAAATGCGGCATGCGTTACGGCAGCATGGATATTTTTCATCGCCATAGCGATACCAAAGGCGAAGGTGCATTGCTGTTTAGTATGGCCAATATGGTCAAGCCCGGCACGTTTGATTTGGATGCAATGGATGAGTTTGAAACGCCCGGCGTGAGTTTATTTATGACCTTGCCAATTAATGCGGATTCCATGCAATCGTTTGATTTAATGGCTGACACAGCGCGCGCTATTGCAGAGACTCTCGGTGGCGAATTAAAAGATGAACAGCGCAGTGTAATGACGCGGCAGACGTTAGAACACTGCCGTGAGCGCATCCGCAATTTTGAGCGCATGCGTTTGTTCCGTCGCCCGCCACCGCGTTAATTATTGATGTTTGTTTTTATTCCCGCACAAGGATGTGTCAGAAAGCCGCTCGCTAAGGCATGAATCGCGCATCGCCCCAAGCTCGAATCATCAGGTACTTAAATTCATGTCTACTCTCTCTTTGTTTGATAGTTTTCCGCCAGAAATTGAACAGCTGCGTCAGGAAATTCATCACCATAATTATCGCTACTACGCCTTGGATGACCCGCAGATTACCGATGCAGATTACGATCGTTTAATGCAGCGATTGCGTGAACTCGAAACTCAATATCCAGCGTCAATTACACCCGACTCACCAACCCAGCGTGTGGGTGCGACTCCACTGTCCGCATTTACAACGGTTGTGCATGAACTGCCGATGCTCTCATTGGATAATGCCTTTAGCGATGAAGATTTACTCGCGTTTAACCAGCGGGTACAAGATCGCTTAAAAAGTACAGATGATGTTGAGTATGCATGCGAATTAAAACTTGATGGCATTGCGGTAAGTTTGCTCTACCGTGATGGTCTTCTGGTGCGCGGTGCAACTCGTGGTGACGGCACGAATGGCGAAGATATTACGCAGAATGTGCGCACCATTAAATCCATTCCATTGCGATTAGCGGGAACGGGTTATCCCGCTGTGCTTGAGGTTCGCGGCGAAATTTATATGCCGAAAGCTGGTTTTAATGCATTGAATGAAAAAGCCCGCGCCGCAGACGAAAAATTATTTGTAAACCCGCGCAATGCCGCTGCAGGTTCGTTGCGCCAATTGGATTCGCGCATTACCGCAAGTCGCCCATTGGAAATGTGTGCATACAGTGTGGGTTGGGTTGATGGTGGCACATTACCTGAAACCCACAGTGGCATTTTGGCAGCGTTAAAAACCTGGGGTTTTTTGACCAATCGCGAAACACAGGTGGCAAAAAATATTCAGCAAGCGATGGCGTTTTACCGTCAAATTGGTGAGAAACGCAATGCACTTGCTTACGATATTGACGGCATAGTATTTAAAGTTAATTCGCGTCAACTGCAAGAGTCTTTAGGTTTTATTTCACGTGCACCACGCTGGGCTATTGCCTATAAATTTCCAGCGCAAGAGGAATCGACAATCCTGCTCGATGTGGAATTTCAAGTCGGCAGAACCGGTGCGGTTACGCCTGTTGCACGGCTGCAGCCGGTATTTGTCGGTGGTGTCACTGTCTCTAATGCAACCTTGCATAATCGCGATGAAATTAACCGCCTTGGAATTAAAATCGGCGATACGGTCATATTCGTCGCGCTGGTGATGTGATTCCGCAAATCGTACAAGTTGTAGAAACAAAACGCCCTACAGATGCGCGCGCGATAGTTTTTCCAGAGCATTGCCCTGTTTGTAATTCTCCCGTTGAAACTGTTGCGGATGAAGCCGTTGCACGTTGCTCTGGCGGTTTGGTCTGCGCGGCGCAACGAAAAGAAGCAATTAAACATTTTGCATCGCGCAAGGCGATGAATGTAGAGGGATTGGGCGATAAGCTGGTCGAGCAATTAGTTGATATGGGGCTAGTCAAAAACCTTGCGGATATCTATGCGCTAACCCGTGATCAATTGGCGGCCATGGAGCGCATGGGTGAAAAATCGGCCGATAATATTTTGGCCGCGCTGGAAAACTCCAAAAAAACCAGTTTGGCAAAATTTATTTATGCTTTGGGGATTCGCGAAGTTGGTGAATCAACTGCGCGCAATTTTGCGAATCATTTTGGCAGTTTTGAAGCCTTGGCCGCCGCAGACCAAGACGCGCTCCAGCAAGTACCTGATGTTGGGCCTGTAGTCGCGCATTTTGTTGCCGAGTTTTTTGCGCAAGAATCCAATCGCGTTGCAGTGGCAGCGCTGCGAGATGCCGGTGTGCACTGGGATAACATCGAAGTCGCAGCACCGGAAGCGCTGCCGTTAAAAGGTTTAACCTATGTCTTGACCGGCACCTTGGAGGCTTTGTCGCGCGATGATGCAAAAGCGCATTTACTTACCCTGGGGGCAAAAGTGGCTGGCAGTGTTTCAGCAAAAACTGATTATGTGGTCGCAGGGCCTGGCGCTGGCTCAAAACTCGCAAAAGCAGAAGAACTGGGTTTGAAAGTAATAGATGAGACTGGGCTACTTGAGTTATTGCGCGAACATGGGCGGCAGATATAAATGATCTATTCAATGTGCAAAATTTTTATGTTGGGCCTGCTCTTGGTATTGGCGGGCTGCTCCAGTGTGCCCCCCGCAAATCCCAATAATCTCTGCAATATTTTTGATGATAAACCTTCCTGGTACAAAGATTCTAAAAAAGCGGAGAAGCGCTGGGGATCTTCGGTGCCAGTTATGATGTCGATCATGTATCAAGAATCGCAATTCAAGCACAATGCACGACCTGCACGCACAAAAATTTTGTGGATATTTCCGGGGCCAAGGCCGAGTGATGCCTATGGTTATCCGCAAGCCAAAGATGATGTGTGGAATGAATATCAGGATCAGAGCGGTAATGGTTGGTCGCGACGCGATAATTTTGGCGATGCAATCGATTTTATCGGTTGGTATAACAAGCAAAGTCAAAAGCGCAGCCGTATAGCATTACAAGACAGTTACAATCTATATCTCGCTTATCATGAAGGGCACGGTGGTTATAATCGCGCGACTTATCGCCAAAAAAATTGGCTATTGAATACTGCTCGCAAAGTGGAAGACCGCGCGCAGCAATACGAGAATCAATTGCGCAGCTGTGAAGAACGCTTTAAAGGCAGTTGGTGGTGGCCGTTTTAATCTGACCTGAAATATCAAATTGTTTTTATTCGATAACTAATATCGGAGTCGGTATGGATCAAGAGTCAATTGTCTACGGCTGTATTAAGGATGTATCGTCAGCCATGGTGGAGTCGGAGCGAATTCGTACTAACCGTGAAGCAATGTTGTCATTGCCTCATGCAGATGAATGGCCTTTTTTGAGCCAAGAGATGTTTGCAATACCCAGTATTGATTCGCCTTTTTTTAATTATCAAACCGAAGTAATGCACTTTGGAGCATCTTATAAGGCTGTTGAATACGAATGGGATCAATGGATTGCACAATTTGAATCTCTGCTGAGCCGTATGTATTGGGTTTCTGCGACGGTGCATTTGGAGACCGAGTTGTCTGGCACGCATACGTTCACTTGGGAAGCAAACGGCAACTATCACAAGCCTGGCTCCGGTGATGTGCGGGTGCGCTGTGAATGGAGCCACGAAGGCTCATTACGCATTTAATTTTTACGATTAGGCATTTATTTATGCAAATACCATTAACAACACCGGATTTTCGATTTCGTCGCCTGCGTAAAACATCTGCACTGCGTGAATTGGTACGCGAAACCCACGTGCGCATGAGCGATTTTATTCTGCCAATTTTTATTGAAGAGGGAATCACTGCGCCGGTAGCGATTAAATCCATGCCCGATGTGTATCGTTACCCAGAAGATCAACTGGCGGAAATCGTAACGCGCGCCTGGAATAAAGGCATTAGGGCGGTCATTCTATTTGGTGTGTCTACGCATAAAGACAGCGAAGGCTCGGATACCTGGTGTGAACATGGTTTGCTCGCGCGCATGATCCGCACCGCAAAACAAGCACAGCCAGACATGCTGGTGATTAGCGATAATTGTTTCTGTGAGTATACCGATCACGGTCACTGCGGCGTAGTTACCCATGACGATGTTGCCAACGATGCAACACTCATTAACTTGCAAAAACAAGTTGTGCTAGCTGCGCAGGCAGGTGTGGATATGATCGCACCATCGGGAATGATGGATGGCATGATCAGCGCGATTCGCGAAGCGCTGGACACTGCAGGTTTTACTCATATTCCGGTGATGTCTTACTCGACCAAGTTTGCCTCAGCATTTTATGGCCCGTTTAGAGATGCGGTCGATAGCAGCTTTAAAGGTACGCGCAATAGCTACCAAATGGATCCGGCCAATGCTCGCGAAGCACTCGCGGAATCTATGCAAGATGAAGCCGAAGGCGCCGATATTTTAATGGTCAAACCGGGCATCGCATATTTGGATGTACTTGCACATATTCGTGCGAATTCAGCGCGCCCATTGGCGGTGTATCACGTGAGTGGTGAATACGCCATGATTAAAGCAGGTGCAGCGGCGGGTGTGATCGATGAGAAAGCGATTGTGCTCGAAACCATGACCGCATTTAAACGCGCCGGTGCGGATTTAATTATTACTTATTACGCCGAAAAAATGGCGGAGTGGCTTGCTTAAGATAGGCTGGAATTAACTACACATGATTCAATTTTTCCGTGAACAAAAATTGCTTGCTGCGTTATTGCTGCTGAGTATTCTGGTTATCATCGCTGGTGTCATCATGATTCAACTTACAGAAAATAATGCCCAATCCAGTGAGGTGGTTGCGCAAGAGCAAGAAGCGCAGGCCGTTGTAGATACTATGGCTGCGATTGCGAATGTCGCTGAGCAACAATTGCAGGATTCGCAAGCACCGGCTACCCAACCTGCGGTAGAGGATAATATTCCGCAATCCTCTATCGATCATGTTGCTGCACTTAATGGTGTAGTGCCGGGTGTGGGCAGCAATGATTGGTGTGAAGTGATGATGGTTAAAAAATCGAATGAATGGACAAAAGAAGAACAAGCCCTATTTGCCCAGCATTGTATCTAATCAGCGCATGCTGATTTTCCTATGAAGTAACACTTGATGTTTTTTAACGATTCTCGCCCGCATTTTTTTAATCCACTCACCGGTAAATACCGCGAGCTGGTGGCTGAGTGCCTGCGCCTGTTGTATCAACGCCTTTATACCGATTTGCGCGATTACGGCCACGCCATGAACCGCGAGCAATTAGTGGATATTTTTAAAGAAGCCATTGCCCGTGCGCCCATTTTGGATGCGGATGCAGCAGATGGCGATGATGCCAACGAAGGCCGTTTTAAAACCCAGCGTGATCTCGCCAGTTTTATTATCAATCGCCTGATTGAAAATGGCTGGCTGGAAAAGCAAGTGGATGAAACCAGCCTGCAAAGTAGTTATGGTTTTAGCCGTATGGGGCGATTGTTTACCCAGCCATTTGCTGACAACGATGCAAATCAATTCCGCACCCGTAATCGTAATACCCGCAATACTCGCAACAGCCTGCAAGCCTTTTACGATCAAGGCGAAATTAACGATTTGTTGGATGCCTATGAATACTCAGAGCGGATCATTAGTGACTTCACCGATGTGATCGCCGAGCTGGAAGAGCGCAAGCGTCAATTGGTGCGCGAGGTTGAATCGCGCCAATTAATTCAGCAGGCGAGTGATGAGTTTTTTGATTTTATGGAGACGGTGTTTAAACCGGATTTGGAAGTACGCCTGTCTGCCGACAGCGTGGAAAAATACCGCGACCAAATTTCTGACATCATCACCAAAATCCGCCGGAAACGTAAATATGGCTTGGGCGATGCTGAAACTGCCGCAAAAGATTGGCGCGCCGTGATGGAAATCCGTTTGCGAAAAGCTCTGCCGCAAAATGTGGTGCCCGGTATTTCACTGCTGGAAACACTGCTGCAAACTATTGACTCCCGTTTGAAAAATGCCTGTGACATTATGTTGCCTGCACTGCGCCGTGCGTTAAATACCTTTACCCAGCGCGCCGATATTATCATTCGCCAGCTCAGCTACATTAATAGTCGCGGGCAAGATGATTTGATGGATATCTATCGCGCGCTTGGCAACTTAACGCTTGAACAACAAGATCAAGTATTGCTAGATCAGGGCGAGGTTATCGCCAGTATTCATATGGGGTTTGTTGATCCGGCACAAATTCAATTGCGCGCGCCGCGCAATATTCAAATTGTCCGCTCCACACTCGATGAAGATAAAGCTCTTGATGCAGAAGCGCAAAAAGCGCTGTTTGTGCAGCAGGCCCTTGATAAAGCGTTTATTTTGCAATCCAGTAGTCTGCGCGACTATGTGCATGCATCCTTAGTGCAAAAGGGTGAAATTAAAAGCAGCGAGCTACAAGCCAACAATATGCAGGAATTACTGAATTTATCCCATGCGATTGAAGTGGGGGCAGCGGCGAATTTGTCATCTCGCTATCGTTTTGCCATTACCCAAAACGCCGACTGGTTACACGCACAACCGCTGGTTAATAGCGACAAATACTTTAAACAGCGCGACGAGTTTGTGATTAGCTTGATCGACGATGGTGTAGAAAATGAGTGATCAATTAAGTTCGTTGCTACAAGAGCAATTAGAAAAACACAATCTCAGCTTGGATAACTGGCGTGAACTGGTGCAACGGTTATTGGATTATGGTGTGCTCTGCCGCGATGACAGTCAGGTAGAAGCAGAGCTTTATGACCGCTTTGTGCGCATTCATGAGTTAGTCAATGATTACCTCAGCTTGATGGGGGTTCGCTTCCAGCACGATAGTCATTTTCGTTTTGTGCGAATTTTACCGCCCGGTGCACGGTTGCCGGGTATGGATGATGAAAGTGATGAGCCATTTAACGCCGGTTTACGCAACCGCTTGAATCAACATGAAGTAGCCTTAGTATTGGTATTACGCGCCGAATACGATAAGGCGCTGCGTGAAGGCAGTATTGATGAACAGGGTTGCGCTACGTTATCGCTAGAGGCAATTGCCATGGCGATGAAAAGCCTATTGCGCCGCAGCCTGCCGGAAAATCTTGGTGAGCGCCGTCAAGCGTTTAAGCGTTTGCGCCAATTGCGTTTGATTAACTTTTTTGCTGAATCCGATATTGATTCAACCGAAAGCTGGATCAAGATTCGCCCACTAATTATCAATCTGGTCAACAACGAATGGCTGGAGCAAATTCGCAATCATCTTGCAGAAAATCTATTGCTGGCCGATGAAGAAACTGATGGTCAATATCAAGCTGAATCGACTGGATCAAAAACGCGTACAACCGCTCCGCATTTAAATCGTTCGCTTTTTGCGGCTGAAGAATAGTTATGTATCTCAAAAAATTTATTTATGTGAACTGGGGCAATGTGCCCAATACCGAATTTGATTTTGGCCCGATTAATTTATTTTCGGGCGGAAATGGTTCCGGCAAAACCACAGCGGCAGATGCGATTCAAACTATCATGACCGCTGCACACGACAATTTGTTTCACTTCAATCCGGGGCAGGATGAATCCAGTCAGCGCGGCCGCGGTGGTAAGTTGGTGCGCACGCTTGCGTCCTATGTGCTGGGTTGTGATGACGGCGCCTATTCGCGCCCGCAGGGTTGCGATGGCTATTTGGCGGCGGTGTTTTATCCTACTCAGGGTGAAAATGGCGAGCCGTTTACCGCGTTGATTGGTATGCGCGCATTTTTAGAAACCACCGGGCAGGGCACCTCACTGCAAAAAGTGGCGCGTTTGGATGACACCCAGTTTTATATTTTGAGCGATGTAGAACTCAGCTTAAAAGATATCTTAAAAGAAGAGAAAACCCATAAATATGTAGTGCCGCTAGATAAGCTCTACGCCAGCTTACGGCGCCAGTATGGCCAGCAGCAAGTCGAAAAATACGATAAGAAAAAATCTTACCTTTGTCGCTTGTACGGCGTTTTGCGCGGCAAAAAAGATGCAATCTCTGAACGTGAAGCGATGAATGCCGCGCGCGCTTTCTCACGCTTTATGGCTTATAAACCTATCAAAGGTATCGATGAATTTGTCGCCAACGAAATTCTGGAATATCGCGATTTAGGTGAGGCGATTCGCACTGTCTCCACTATGTTGAAACGCATTCATACCATGGAGGCAGATGCGCGCACGCTGCGGCAGGGTATTGAGCGCATGGCCCAGGGGCGGCAGTGGTCGGACAACTTTATTGCAAACTGGCTGGAGCAGCAGGTGCTGCAGTATTCAGTGGCCAAGCGCCGCTATACCGATTCGCAATCTCTTTATTTAGAAGCAAAACATAAGCAACAATTATTGCGCGAAACCTCGGCAAGCCATCAGCAGACCTTGGCTAGCTGCGAAGCGCAGCGCGATGAAATTAATCAATTAATTCTTGCCGCCACTGCACGCCGTTTGGGTGTGCCTGCGCTGCGTGACAAAGATCAACTGGAACAAGAAAAACTCGCCCAAGAAAAGCTGATCCAAACGCAAGTACCTGAGCTGCGCAAACAACACCAGCAGATGCAAATCAATTTAGATGCGGCGCAGCAGTTTGCTCAAGCGCTGCGCCAGACTTCCATTGCCCATGAGTTGCCTGCGTTAAAAGACGCCAGCCTTGCCAATCTAGTTAAAAGCCTCTGCACCGATACTGATGGGTTGGATATTCACCAATTGCTCAATCGCGATTTGATTGAAGTTAGCCCGCTGGAACCACAGCTGGCAAAAGTGCTTGAGCTGCAAAAAACGCACAATGCTTTTGTGGCCAGTTTGTTTGATGTGGATACCAATGCGGCGGTATTGCGTACTAATTTACGCGATCAATTAGCGCAAGAGCGCGACAAGCGCAAAGCACAAACCGAGCGTTTGCAAAAACAAACAGAAGTTAAACGCCGTGAAATTCAAACCTTAGAATCGCGGCAGGTGAGCTACCCAGGTTTTGTGCGAGCAGCGCTGGATGCGATTGCTGCGCAATGTCCGCAAGCCGATGCCCGTGTACTTTGCGATTATGTCGATGTCACTGATCGCGAATGGCAAGCGGCGATCGAGGGTTATATTGGCGCGGCGCGGTTTGGCATTATTGTCGAGGCAGAATATGAAGCCGAAGCGATTGCGGTTGTGCGCAATATGGCTGGGCAGGGTAATCGCGCGCGTATCATTCAAGGCGAAAAAGCGCGCAAGGATTTGGATAAATCCGGCGATGTGCCAACCAACTCTATTACACAGGTGATGACTTTCTCGCACGCCACTGCAGAAGCTTATATCAAAGCCAGCTACGGCAATGTGCAGCGTGTAGAAAGTGCCAAAGAATTAAAAAATACCCGTCGTGGTATTACCAAAGAAGCCATGGGGTCCGGCAACTACGCCATGTTCCGCTGCGACATGGCTGACTCGGAACTGGTGTTTGGTCAGGGGGCGCGCGAGCGGGCACTGGAAGCCAAGCGCAATGAATTTCATGCATTGGTTAGTGAGTGGCAAGCGGCAACTGCTTACGCAGAAGAAACGCAAGATTTGTTATTGGCGATAGATAAGCTCAAGCCTCTTGGCTATGCTGAAACCTTGCAAACCATGCTTGCGGCGCAAAACAAAATTCAGGCGATTGAATCCAAATTACAGCAGTTGGATTTAAGTGATACCAACGCCTTGGAAGCAGAGCTGCAAGAATTGCAGAATCGCTTACAAGAACAGAATCAGCTCTATGCACGTTTAAATAGTGCACAAGTAGATTGCCGCGCCGATTTAAAACTGGCTGATAATCTTTGCCATAAACTGGATGCGGAGCAAGATAAAACCCTTGCCCAAGCCGATATATGCGAGGCGAATGTACAAGGCATTACTGCCTTCTGGCCGGAATTTAATGCAGATGCTCGTTTACAAGCTGCCGATGAAGCGGTGACGCAACACAATGTGCAGTATTTCGAGGCGCAGTTGGCGGGTGTGAATGCGGAGCTAAAAACCATTTTGCACCGCTTGCAGCAAGCGGCGATGGTGCACAACCAGTTTTGCTCCACCAGCGATGCGATTTTATTTGATATTGACTACAACGATGACTTGGGTAGCGCAAATTTCCGCGCAATTTGCGATATGCGTCGTCAGTTTGATGCGCTTTATAATCGCGATAAAAATCATATTTTGGCTCAGCGTCATCAGGAAATTGAATCCTTGCGTGAAAGTTTCAATAACGCGTTTGTGACCAATCTCTGCCACTCAATTTATCAAGCAATCAATGACGGTAAAAAAACACTCGAAGAATTAAACAAAGAGCTGGAGCATCATCGTTTTGGTGCTGACCGCGAACGTTTCCGCTTTGATTGGGAGTGGGTGCCGGAATTTAAAGAATATTGGCAATTTTTTAAAGCAGTAATTGATAGCCCCAGTTTGGATGAGGGCGAAACCCTGTTCAACATGAAGCTCGATGAAAAACATCAAAAAGTGCGCGAGCGCTTGATGACCATGTTGTTGGATGAGGATGAACAAAAAGCCCTGCGGGAATTAACGCGCATTGCCGATTATCGCAATTATCGCTGTTATGAAATTTATAAAGAGCCGGAAGGCAAAGCGCCGATTGCATTGAGCCAGTACGGCACCGGCTCTGGCGGTCAGTTGGAAACACCGGCTTATATTATTCGCAGTGCCGCTATTACGTCTGCCTTCCGTTTTAATGAAGGCAACAGTCATTTGCGTATGGTATTGGTGGATGAAGCCTTTTCTAAAATGGATGAACACCGCTCACGCGAGGTGATTAACTATTTAACCGAGAGCCTCGGTTTACAGTTGAATTTTATTATGCCGAGCAGTAAATCTGGCCCGTTTATGGATTTGATCTCCAACCAATTTGTATTCAGCAAATGCCCAACCGCAGAACCGGTGGGTGAACTAAAAACCCGGGTGATGTTAGATCGCCAAGTCTGTGATCAGGAAAAAATTAAAAAGTTGATGGCAAACCATCGCCGCGCAATTCGCCAGCAAGCGGCGTTGGATTTCATGTCAGAAGTGGAGGCATAACTGATGTGATGCAAGTGGAGTATTAGCGGATCAGTACTCCACTCAATCGCTCGGGCTTCCGTTTACGTGCGGGAAAAAGCGTGCAATTTTTTTGATCAATTTATCCTGCTCAATCGGCTTCACTACGTAGTCATCCACACCGTCCTCAATCGCCGAACGAATCTGTTTAGCTTCGCTTACGGCAGTCACCAGCATAAATACTGTACCCAAATAGCGCTCAGCAGCGCGCATAGCGCTGTGTACTTCCAAACCGGATTTACCGGGCATATTCCAATCACACAGTACCAAGTCATAGATGGGATTGGCCTCGTACATCATGTTAATGCCCTGCTGGCCGTCATTAGCGTAGTCAACCTGATAGATACCTAGCGCCTCCAAATAGGCTGTCACCAGATCGCAAATCAGTTGATCGTCGTCGACTAGCAGGACCTTTATCTGCATAGGTGTTAGTTCTTGGCGGCGACCAAAGGCTGCCTGGCGAATCGGGGAAACAGTTTTTTCAGATATGTAATGATTGACGGTGCTTTTCTCGCCGTTGCCGCCTACAAGTTCAAAGGTAATTTTTTGTAAAACTGCGTCTAGGGTCTTCAGGTTCTGCTCTAGCTCTGATTTGGCGTTAACATCAGCAGTTGGAATGTTTTTGGCGATCCAAGCACGCTTTTGTGTCAACGTTTGTCCAATAATCTGTAATTCCTGCTTGGTAAACATAAGTGGCCTTAACTTGTGTAGAGATAAAACTTCTTACAATATAGCCTAGTCTGTTTTCTTCGCTAGCTTTCGTAAAAAACCTTTTACCCAAGTAGGCCGTACTTTTTAATAGCCGCAGGAACTTAGTGTGTCTGATTTAGAGCGATTTATTACCCGTCTTGAACAACTTATCACCCGCGTAGAAGCCGTTTTACCGGCTACATTACCTGAACCAGACTGGTCAGCGAGTGCATTTCGCTGGCGCGGCCTTACGAATGGCAATGGTTATCTGCAGCCAGTCAAACAGCCACATCGGGTCGACTTGGATGCGTTAAAGAATATCGATACCCAAAAAAACGCCATATTGCGCAATACACGTCAGTTTATCGCCGGCAAATCAGCCAATAACGTTTTACTTACTGGCGCGCGCGGTACAGGAAAATCGACCCTGATCAAAGCCGCCTGGAATGCGTATGCAGAGCAGGGGCTGAAAATTATCGAGGTAGATAAAACGGATTTACTGCATCTTGCATCTATCGTTGATTTGGTGGGTGAGCGCCCCGAAAAATTTATTATTTTTTGCGATGATTTGTCGTTTGAAGAA
>CAXAVL010000044.1:0-23329 GCA_963971905.1 uncultured Cellvibrio sp. | reverse complement strand
GCAAGTCAGTGCCGAAGCGACACCTTTGCCGATAGTCATTAGTTTCATTATTAATACTCCGATACCCCTCGCAACCAATACCACCGATATAGGAGGAGGGTGTTGGAAGGCTTACCCTGATCGTTGCGAACAGGCGTTCTTTCCGGGCGCCATACTGCTTGTGATTGTTATGTAATTGGCGCGGTGATTCCGAAGCGTACTTGTATACAACTAAAGTTTATTATTGTCAAATTAACCATATGCATATTGTCTATGTAACCATATACATCTTTGTTTCGATAAAATCGATTTGAAAGTAATTTTTTTCGTATTCAGTTTTGAGTGCGAGGGAAGCGTTTTTTTGCTTTCTTATGCGGCCGTCGCCAGTAAATAATTGTTTACTGGTGCGCGCGGATTTTTGGTGGCAGGTACGTATTTGTTGATAAAAATGAAGTGTAAAAAAATCGCCCAAAGTGAAATGCTCCGGGCGATTTTTTTGTCACAGTAAAATTGCTATTAGAATAATGATAGGGATAGGTATGCCGAGAAAATACAGTAAAATTGAGCGCATTTTAATTTCTCCTGAAAAGAATGTTGTTAATTAAAGATCGCGTTGGCGGCCGCCGTACACAGCCATTAAACTCGCCACGAATGCACCGCACAGCAGGGAGATAAATAACCATAACGATGTGTAAGCAGTAGCTTTGCGGGCTTTTTCTGCTGCTTCCCGCACGGCTGTTTCCGTTTCTTCCAATTGGTTCTGTAAGTTTGCAAAAGCGTCAGTGACGCGCTGTTCCGCGGCTTGTTGAGTTATCCCTGTATCCTCTGCGATCAACTGACCCGCGTAGGTTATATCGCCTTGCGGCATTCTCCCGGTCACCGTTGCATGCATAAAAATACCAACCAATTCACGTTTGGTTTGTTCGTCATATTGAGAATCTAAGCGCTGATGAGTACGAGGTTGTTGCATTGGGTTGGCGTCGGCTGGAGTTTCTGTTGCGCTATCTGCAGCTGCTAATGCCGGATCCTGAGGCAGAGTAGTTGTACCTTGGCTCATTGGTGAGATGTTAGATGCAGCGCGCCCGCGCAATAAGGTGTCAATTAAATAAGACATGGCGACTTCATTGTCACTTTCGGATGTTGCAGCGTCAGAATCGCTGTTCGCAATCATTGCGGCATTACCTGTGCTCGCCATCCCTCCCGCAACTGCGGCGCCCGCTTTAACACCTCCTGTGACAATGCTGCCGACAACGCTAGTCAACAAAGTTGCAGTCGCAATCGTTGCTAATGACCAGGATAAAAATCCATGAGCGGTATCGCGGAAATGTACTTCGTCTACCGGAGTGTTGAGCCAGCGCGCGCGCAGGCGCCCGGCAAGATAACCCCCCATTGCCGAAGCAATCAATGATATTAGGGTGATGGCTACGATGCTAGAAACGCCGAATGTAGTACCACTAACACCCTCATTTGCCCAGGGTGACACCATGGTAAAGCCCAGGCCGGTGCCGAGAAATAACAGGATGAGTGATAGTGAGGCCGAGCCCAGCGCACCAGCAAACACGGCACACCAAGAAACTGCACTGTCGTGCGCCGAACGATTTATGTAAACGCTATTCCCATAGGGATTGGCGGGAGTTGAGGTAAATTGTGTTTCCATTTTTTATCTCCTAATTAGTCATGGTCAAGCCAGCATAAGGGCGCACACTTTTGCTGACTGTTTCTGATCGCACATAGGCCGCTAACTATTTAGCGAAATCCGCTATGCCCGGGGCATAGGTGTTTCTCGTGCAAATGAACGATGCCCCTCCAGCGCTTTTTTAAATTGCTCCAATGACGTTGTTTGGCATTCATCTTTTTCCACTATTAATGCCGGGTCGACACTGCCATCGGGCAATGTGGCTGGAATTCCTGCCTCGCTTAATAGCGCGTCGCTGGCGATGGAGAGAATCGGCTTGCAATGACGATATTGCAGTCTCACAAAATCCAGTGCGTTCGCGTTTTGAATCATGTCTGCCCCCGCCTGGATGACCACCATGCCGTCGTACAACACGGCAGGGCCTGCATCCAGTGTTATTTCGATATCCACTGTTCTGCCATTTGCACCGGTAAGTTTCCCCAAGCGCGAACCGACCAACCTCGGTACAGCACCTTCTGCTAACAGATCCCCGTAAATCGTTTTTAATGCGCGCTCGTTAACACCATCGCTAATTAGAATCGCTACCTTACGCGTGCTAATTCCGGTAGTGCCAGGGCGGGACAATAATGAAAGCGCAGGCGAGGGCGGGTAATCTGGCATTGGCAAGTTTGATGCGAGTGGCATAGCGGGCGGTACATCAATCCCTAAATTATTTGCTACTGCAGCGGCTAGTGTCGCGTCTACATTCACCAACAATGAAACGATACGGAGGCGGATCGCCGGTGTTTGCACTCGCGTTAATTCGAAACTGAAAGCATTGATAATATGGCGCTGCTCGTCGGGTGATTGGCTTTGCCAAAATAATCGTGCCTGTGAGTAATGATCGGAAAATAATTCAGGATTACCGCGCACCTTATCTTCTGCAATTCGTTCGGGATAACTTTTATAGCCAGCCATGCCCGCTTGAAACGGGCATCCGCCCGCAAGCGAGTTGGGTTCATAGTTCACTCGTCCACGGTTGATCGTTTGACGATGCATGCCGTCGCGCTGGTTATTGTGTACCGGTGTGATCGGGGAATTGATTGGAATTTCATGGAAATTAGCACCGCCCAAACGGCTGATTTGAGTGTCTACATAAGAGTGGATTCGACCTTGCAATAAAGGGTCGTTGGAAAAATCGATACCCGGCACGACATGCGCCGTACAAAAGGCGACTTGTTCTGTTTCCGCAAAAAAATTATCCGGGTTGCGGTTCAGCACCATTTTTCCAACCGGCGTAACCGGAACCAATTCTTCCGGCACTAGTTTGGTTGGGTCGAGTACATCAAACGGGAAGTTTTTCGCCATCTCTTCGGGAAAAATTTGCAGGCCTAATTCGTACTCAGGGAAGTTGCCTGACTCAATCGCTTCCCATAAGTCGCGGCGATGAAAGTCAGGATCGGCCCCAATAATTTTGGCGGCTTCATCCCACACCAGGGAATGAGTGCCTGCCAATGGGGTCCAGTGGAATTTACAGAATACGGATTGGCCTTCGGCATTTACCAAGCGGAACGTGTGTACGCCGAAACCTTGCATGGTGCGATAGCTACGAGGAATCGCGCGGTCAGACATCTGCCATAACAGCATGTGTGCCGACTCCGGCATAAGCGACACAAAATCCCAATAAGTGTCGTGTGCGCTAGATGCCTGCGGCATACCATGATGAGGCTCTGTTTTCACCGCGTGCACCAAGTCAGGAAACTTCATTGCATCCTGAATAAAAAATACCGGGATGTTATTGCCCACTAGATCCCAATTCCCTTGCTCGGTATAAAACTTCACGGCAAAACCGCGCACGTCGCGCACGGTATCGGCCGAGCCTCGCTCCCCGGCGACAGTTGAAAATCGCGCGAATACAGGTGTTCGTTTCCCTTTCTCGCTAAACGGCGCCGCTGCAGTGAATTCAGTGAGTGCGCGATAGGCTTCAAAATAACCGTGCGCCGCAGAACCACGTGCATGTACAACTCGCTCAGGAATACGTTCATGATCAAAGTGAGTGATTTTTTCGCGCAAAATAAAATCTTCTAATGCAGTCGGGCCGCGCAGGCCTATCTTTAATGAGTGCTGATTATCGGCAATGGGTACGCCTTGGTTTGTCGTCAGCGGTTGGTCGCTACTATCCACTCTAACTCGATCCAAAGAATCAGTGGTTGGATTAGAGCCGGGTGCAGGAATGTGTCCAGATTTTGCAGAGTCCATTATTTCTGATGCGGTGCTTCCTGCGGTCGCAGGTGAAGCTGGCTGAATGGTGACGCCAGCTCGGGGTTCTCGTGCTGCATCGCCATACTCATAGGGTTTGTTTTCGTTGGCGATCATTTTTTGTGACACTTTTTGCATGCCGACAGTTTTATCGAGCAGGCGGTCTTTGGTCGGATCGGTAGGGCCCAAACTGACAGGCGGCTCTGCGCCTGAGGGGCCAGAAACAGTGCTCATAATCGAGCCTGCTCCTGCATAATTTTGGGCATCTGTGTTTGATTTTTTTGGTGGCTTGTTCATATCGATATCCTTCAACGTGAAATAAAAAAATGTTTTGTTTGATGCACAAGCGAGAAGTTGGTTAGTTAAGGCAGATGTTTACCGCCAGTCACTCCAATAACTTCCGCCGTGATGTAGCTGGATTCTTGCGAAGCAAGAAATACAAACGCCGGTGCGACTTCTGCAGGCTGGCCTGCGCGCCCTAATGGAACGTTGTCGCCAAAATGTTGAAGCTTTTCTTCTGGCTGACCGCCACTTTGTTGCAGCGGTGTCCATACCGGTCCGGGCGCAACCGCGTTTACGCGAATGCCTTTCTTGATCAGCATTTTTGCCAAGCTTTTGGTGAATGCGGTGATCGCGCCTTTTGTGGATGCGTAATCCAATAAACCTGCTGAAGGTTGATAGGATTGAATGGAGGTGGTGTTAATAATGCTAGCGCCGGGAGGCATGTGGGGAACCGCTGCTTTGGTGATCCAAAACATCGCAAAAACATTGGTTGCATAGGTTTGGGTAAACTGCTCGGTTGTTATGTCTTCCAACTCGGCAACAAACTGTTGTTTACCTGCGTTATTAACTAAGATATCAATTGATCCTAATTCATCTGCAGCTTGTGTTACTAAAGTTTTGCAGAAATCCTCATTGGTAATGTCGCCTGGAATAGCAATCGCTTTTTGATTTGCCTGTTTAATCAATGCCAAGGTTTTTTGCCCATCGACTTCTTCGCTAGGAAGATAGTTGATAACTACATCGGCCCCCTCTCGGGCAAATGCAATTGCAATCGCGCGTCCAATGCCGGAGTCCCCTCCCGTAATTAACGCTTTTCTTCCTGCCAAACGATTCGCGCCGCAATAGCTATCTTCTCCGTGATCGGCTCGTGGACCGAGTATTTCATCGAGCCCCGGCTCCGGTTGGTGCTCATCCATTTGCCCGCCTGATTTTGGATATTGGGTGCGGGGGTCTTGCATTGCGTGCTGGTCAAAGTTTGTCATCTTATTTCTCCTGTTTGCTAGTCGAATGATGAAATGCTCTGCCGATAGAGGGCGTGAATCTGTACGCTGAGTAACGCTTAGGAAAAATTTATCGTGATTGATCGTTATGTTTTTCTTCAAAAAACGAGCGGTTTATTTTTATCTGATTGGAAAGGGTAAATATTTTTTGAGAGCGCTAACGCACAGAACAAGGTAGTTTTTATTTCTATTCTGGCTTCGTCTTTTAACCGTAAGGAGTCAACTATGAAAAAACTATTAGCTGTTATGTGTATGGGTGTTGTGTCGACTGCTGCTGTTGCGCAAAGCGATTATTCAGATCGTGGCAATGGTTGGCAGTTTCAACCTGAGTTTTCCATTGGTGGCGGCTATGGCCTCACTAAATTAAAAGACGGAGATTTCGACGAAGACGAAGCGGCAAAAAAAGCATTTGCTGTGTTTCAAATAAATGAATATATCGGCATTGAAGCGGCTTACATTGATTTCGATGAGTCAGGCAATGAAGCATTGGATATCGACTTTAAAGGTAAAGCCTTGGATTTAATTTTATCGGTGCCAATCTCCAAAAGCTTTTCGCTTTACGCGAAAGGTGGCCAAATGTGGTGGGATGCAGGAACCAATGTTGATACCTCCGAATTTATCTCAAGCAGCGACCATGATGGCGATGAAACCTTCTGGGGTATTGGCGCTAAATTTCGTTTAGCGGAACATTTGGATTTGCGGGTAGAGTATGAGCGTTTTAATTTCGAAATTTCACGCGATGAAATAAACGTCTTGCAACCAAATGATATTAATATGGATGTCGATTTCGCCAGCGTAAATTTGCAATTTACTTTCTAGCAGAATGGGTGCAAATGTTCTTGCTAGCAAAGTCTGACAGTACTTTGCTAGCATAATTTGGTATTTTATTAAGTTGTTGATTTATAAGGATATATTGAGTTTTTTGCAGTGTCTTTCGAGTCGGAGGCTTTAGAGGTCAAGTCATGGCGTGAAGTGAGGATTGAGTGGTCAATAGCGCAATGGGGAGTTGAAATTCGGCTAGCTTTGCTTCGAAGCATTCTCTCTATTTTTTCTCTCAAGGGCTGCTTTATCCGCTCTTGCTCTTGCCGCCTCGGGCGATTCGGTAGGACGTTTAGGTCCGTTTGCTGCGTTTTCTTTTATTACAAGAGCTTCAGCCATGGCTGCTTTCGGGTTACGGTAAAAACCCGCGCGATCGGGTGATGAATGCACGAATTTCATGATGCCCCTCTCTTTTTCGTAACTCAATTTGGGTGAATCAAACAAGTTATCAATAGTTAATATTGCTCTTTTCTGGTTCGCTTGTCCAAAGTATTTAAATCTTCGCCATCATTGGTCAAAACTTCATTGTGACCGGTAACAGTCAATTGTCCTTCTTGCACCCAACTTGTTGGTGCGCGCGATTATCAGCATCAATTCTTTGTGTTTTAATCAGCATTCACATTTTTCTGTTTTTTTAAGCAAAAATCACGAATTACCCATTTTCCTTAATGATATTCACCGATGCACCTAAATATGGTTAAAAGCATGATTGTAAAGTGGTGCAGGTTATTGATTAATAAATAAAAAATTCAAAATATCTATTTACAAACTGCTTGTCATTTCTTAGTCTCGATAAAACTGCTGCGGGCTAATTTATGACTCCCTTTGGATCTTTTTTAGAATCAGTCAGACGTACTCGTGGATTGCAGCAAACAGAGCTGGCAAGCCTCTTGGGCATTAATCCCTCATATATATCCGCAATCGAGCGAGGCAAAAAAGGTCCTCCTTCCGTAAGAGTCTTGCGAAAAATAAAAATAGCCTTGTCGATGACCGATATCGAATCACAAGCATTAGACCTCGCCGTAGAACAATCTGAACGAACCATAAAGCTACCAAAAAATACGAGCCTGGCTGAATACGCATTTGTTTCTGTATTGAGTCGGCGACTTGGGTCTTTAACTCAAGAAGAGGTGGACGCAATGGCGTGTATTTTGCGCCTGGGTGAAAAAGCAAATTATGGAGGAAAAGTCATGGCCTAAAAAGCAAAAAAACCAACAACAATTGCTTGCGGCTGGCTCTTAGGGAAGTTGAAAACTTCGGCGTGGTAACCAAAGTATTCCCTCCCCTGAAACCCCTGTCAAGCACTTTCAATCACGAATTTAGGTTCGAGGTCCTACTTCGCCTTTCTGGCGCATAACGACCTCCCGAGCCAAGGGGGTACTATGTTTACAGAACAATTTAATGAATATGTTGTGTCGCACAACTTATCGCTAGCAGCAGTGGAATACATTCAGGAGACTCGTTCATCGGAAGCATCTCGAATGGTGGGCGTAAGGGCGATAAATAATGTGGTCTCTTTTGTCCCATCTAAAAAAATGGGTCACACGATATCTACGGAGAGTCGTGGCCCCGAGCGGGCGTTTTTATTGATGTCCGAATACGACGAGCGAGTGCTGGCAATTTGGGATCAGCCACTTCCAATACAAATATTAAGAACCGATATTAATAGGCGAAAAATTAAACGGTGGTACACCCCCGATTTTCTAGTGCTCACAACTGATGGTCCAGTAATTGTTGAAGTGAAATCAGAGCATGCGATAGATGTTCTTGCCAAACGCTACCCTCAAGACTGGATAAGGCTTGATGATCGCTCAGTCGATTATGTTCCGGGAGTGGAGGCGTTCAATGGAATTGGAGTTCAAATGAAGGTTTTTGTGTTTTCAAATGAGCTTCGATTTTTGGTGAACAATCTTGATCTGATGGTGAGAAGCCGCTGCAATTGCTCGCCAATAGATTTAGCTACACTGGAGCAATTGTTTAAACAATCTTTTGCTTGGACTCTATACGACTTAAGAGAGAAGTTAGGTCTTGTTTCTTATGCTGATTTGATTGCATTGATTGACGGTCGAATTTTACATTTCGATATTAAAAATGATCTTCTAACAGAGCCAAAAGGATGTGTTGTTGTTCGGGATGTTCGCCTGCTGACTGAGGCAAAATCGTTGCTTGCTAATCAAAAGATGATAGATCCTCTATCGGTTCACTCTGTAGATTTTTCGAAAATCCCTGATGAAAAATATGCGCTTGATGTATTGAAAAAAATTGAAAAAATTAAGGATGGCTTAAAAAATAGATCTGTGTTTCGGTGGAAGAGTCAGATAAAAAAGGGACGGGAAATAGGCCTATCTGATTTTCAATCGCTAATATCGAAAAAATATCTATCAGGTAACCGGAATCGGCGTGTTAATCCAAAAGTAATTAATTTTTTAGAATCGCATGTTGCTGATAATCATATTGGATCACAAGGAAGATCTACGTATCGATGTTACATTACCTATCGAGTAGATGCGATGGTTCAGCATCCTGATATGTCTCCAGTTTCTTGGGAAACCTATCGAAGTTACATTAAGCGGCTACCAGCTGGAGTTTTAGCCTATGGGCGTGGAGGTCAACGTTTCGCAAATAAAGATGCGGCGCCCACTGACCCTGCCGAGCGGCACTTAAAGCCTGATTTACCTTGGCGTGTTGCTGCAATAGACCACTATACAGCAGACATCTACCTAATTTACTTCTCAGACGATCGTGTCGTCTGGATTATGCGCCCAATACTTACTGCCATGATTGATCTGTTTTCCGGAGAAGTTCTTGGCTTTGCTGTAAGTTTTCAAGCTCCTTCGCGTAAGGCTGACTGTAAAGTCATCAGGGATTGCGTGCGAAGACATGGCAAGTTGCCTGCCGAAATTATTGTTGATAGAGGGAGTGATTTTAAATCAGTATATTTTTCTGCACTAATGGCTCATTTTGGTTGTATTTACACCTTAAGGCCAACAGCTAACCCCAAATTTGGATCTGAGATTGAGGGGCTGTTTGGCGAATTCAAAAAGCAATGGCTGTCTCAGCGTAAAGGTAATCTTGCCGACTACAAAGAAGCTCGTTCTGTTGATGGGAAGGTTCACCCAAAGAAATCGGCAGTACTAACTCCTTTTGACTTTTATCGAGAGTTCGAGGCCTTTTGTAATTGGCGCAGTCACAAGCCGAGGGGAATAGCGGAAGAATCAGGATTCGATCGCTTTAATCAAGTGGGCAACGAGTTCCCTTTTGTAGCGATTCCGATTGAACTTAATGATGAGTTTCTATTAGCTACAGCGGTTGAGAGCCGTGATTACACAATAGATTTTCTGCGAGGTATTCATATTGGTCCATTGCATTATTGGTCTTCAAAACTAAGTCTCTTACGAGGTAAAAAAAAGTCTACAGAGGTGCGGCTTGATCCCGAAAATCCGCATTTGATTTATGCCCGCATTGATAATAAGTGGGAGAGATGTCTGAGCTCTCATGCTAGTCGCTTTTCTTCTTTAGATCCCATCTCTCAACGAGTAGAAATGTTGAAAGTGGTCGAGTCAAAAAATAGTAAATCGCTGATAGCAAAGTCAGCCGATGAGGAGCTTGTTCGACAAGTAAGATCCATGGATTTTATGTCAGAGGGAATTGCTCGCCAATCGCAAGTGATGGAAATACCTGAAATAACGGAAGATGAAGTTACTGATACACAAGATGTATTTAGCGCTGTTTTGAATTCTCCTGTTCGTTCTCTTTCCGTTGATAATTGGTAGGAGAATTCCATGGCTAATAACATGTTTGATTTCAGAATTTCTCATCGCAATTGGCAGGAGGCCGTTGCGTCCTTGTTTGCGCTTCTTACTGCGGCATCTCCAGGTGAAGTGGTAGTGGTTGTGGGCCCTTCACGATGCGGAAAGACCAAGTTAATTGACCATGTCAGTGATCTACTGTTTCCTGATAAGTCAGTCTTTTCTGGAGGGAAAGCGCCTTACGTCATTGTGGATGCGGTTAACGCCGGGCCAAACGGCAGTTTTTCTACCAAGTCTTTTACGTTAAGAATGCTTGCAACAATAAAGCATCCATTTTATTCCCTCGATAATTCCGATCTTGAGCAGATGAGCGAATACAAGTTATTAAAAATGGATCGCTCTACTGAGTCTTCCTTGAGAATCGCATTGGAGAGAGCCTTTATTATCAGGGGAGTTCTTTATTTATTCATTGATGAGGCGCAGCATGCAAGTTATGCCACTAAAGGTGCTATGGGTGCTCATGCTGTACTGGATTCATGGAAATGTTTTGCTAAGTCTACGCAAGTAGTCCTAGTGATTGTGGGTGCTTATCCTATTTTGAATATTCTTCAAAACTCACCCCATATGTTGGGCAGAAAACATCAAGTGCATTTACCCAGATACTATCCAACCGAGGCTGATCTTAATGAGTTTGTCGGTATTCTTGATGCGTACGAAACTAAACTCTCGATGCGTGGAATTAAATCAGACTTAAAGAAGCATACCCGGTTGCTTTATGGAGGAAGCTTGGGCTGCATTGGTTTGCTTCGGGCATGGTTAATGCGCGCCTATGCCTACGCACAGATTCACGATAACAATATCAGTGAAAAACTATTGCTGGTCACAAAGCTGCCAGATTCAGATCTGCGGGAAATAGCGGCTGAAATTGAGCATGGTGAATTCCTTCTTAGCGAAGATAAATCGGATTGGAAAAGTCAAAAACCTAAAAGTCCAATCAGGAATGTTAAGAAAAAGGAAAAACTAAAGCCCTTTCAGCGTAAACCTAAAAGAGAGACGGAGGGAAATAGAAGTGAATAAATCCTCTCAGTCTACAGTCTTGCTACCTGTTACTTTGTTGGGAAATGGCACGCAGGAGGTCGAATCATTTCCATCTTATTTGCATCGTGTTGCTTATGATCACGGCGTGTATGTGGGTGTGCTTCTAAGGTATTTGTACAAACGTGAAAAGATATTGGGTTCCAATGATATGGAACTACAGGAACCCAAATACTTAAACCCGCATGAGTTAGTTCATCCGTATCGGACAACGAATATGTTGATCTCATTGCTTGAGAGAGCTACGGGTCAATCTTTATCGGCTAGTACCTTGCAGTTTTTGAATGGACCACTGGGGCGATCAGCCGGTGAAATCATTCAGGGATTTCGCTGGTGCCCTGAATGTTTCCGGGAAATGATCGCATTAGGTCACCAGCCTTACTTTAAATTGATTTGGCATATGGCAGCGATAAAGGCCTGCCCCATCCATCGCACACCCCTGGTGGATGAATGCCAGAATTGTGGCTGTTCGCAAAAAACCTATATTCGCAAAAAACCTCTTGAATATTGCCAGGAGTGTGGGGTCTCTTTGGCTAAGCGGCAGAAAAAATTATTGTATTCGGAGATCAGTAAATCCTGGGTGGACATTGGTGCTGATGTTATTCAGTTTTTCAGGGATATGGCGGAGGATAATTATCAAGCATTGCCCATGGATGGGCTTCAAAAATCACTGGATAAAATATTTGATTTTTACTGGAGCAAAGGTCGAGAGGATGTTTTTTATAATTTGCTATCCCGTGATGAATTATTGCTGGCGATAGATGGAGAGCATCGGCTCAGTTTTTTGTCGGTTAGAAGAATCGCGCAACGTGTGGGGATTCCCATCTATATGCTACTCACTGGGCAGGCCGAGTTTTCAACAGAGATGCTTGAATTAAAGCGGATCAGAAAATTACCGGATGGTTTGCTGGAGGTTAATAAAAAATCCAATAAGGATCACGTTGCTGTCCTATCCAAAATTCGTCGGTATCTCAGGGAGCGCCAAACACCGCCCTCAATTCCAATGGTCGCTACTGCGGCAGGGGTATCCATTGGTTACCTCGAATACCGTCACCCCACGCTTGTGGCCGAGCTGGTTGCCAAGCACCAAGCCTATCAGCAGCAGCAAAAGCTAAAGAAGATCTACTACGCCCAAAGTGCCGCACTACGGTTTTTTCTTGATGAAAAGTATTCGGATGTCACAAAGTCCAGAAAGCAGGCTTATAGGACCATCAGGGAGGAGACGGGACTTCCTAAGTTTATGCTTAGGCATGCTGTGCAAATTGCGTATGCAATTATTTATGATCGTTAATGCGTCTATAAGGTTTTTAGGTGGTCCGTGATTGCCAAAAAGTACTTTGTTCGATTTCCTGTTGACCTCACTAATTGAGTTAATTCGATGCAACTATTTCATGAGTCGTTGCAGCCGAAATAGCGCAATTATATTAAGCATCTTCGTAAATTTGGTTGCCTGCATGCCCGGCACCTGAAAATGATCAGACTGTAAGGCGCGCACCACTAATCGGAGATTGGCGCACCAGGCTCTTCTTGTTTTTTAACCTCAAATGAGGTATAAAAACAAGAAGAGCTAAACTTCGCCTCCGGAGGCACCCTATGATGCAAATGCAGCTACATACCAATGACAAGGCTATGGATAGATTATCGCAACTAGGGATTCCGTTAGGAGCCTTAACAGAATCAGCTTGGCAAGGGTATTTGGCAAGAACCAGAACGACTGCGAATCACCCCAAAATCTCTCGCGGAATCATTATGTGGGCTGAAGCTGTTGCTGTGTTGCGTGAGCAGTTGAGATCAGAGGGGTGGATTAAATCAGATAAAGGGAATTATGAACTTGTAGTTCATGAGGCGGATGGATTGGCTATTCTCGTGACTACAGGGGATGAGGCAACCGGCATGGTAGGGGCCACTCCCTCAAATAAAAGTCCAAAAGGTGTAAATACTGTTGACGCGGTCGAAGCCAACAATCAACTGGATATGTTCAGTGAGCTTTTGCCTTCAATTGAAGCGTCCCAATTTCATACCACGTGGGTGTTGTTGATCCATTTGGCTCCAAACGAAGTGCGTTGTGAGCTTTCGCTTCCATCTAGCATCTCTAATGGAAAAATAAATGGGTGGAAAGAGCGGATTATTCTTCCCGCTTTGCCTCTTGACGATGATTCAGTTGAAATCGGCATTCCTGATTTGCCGGACATAGAAGTACCAATTAAAAAGAAGGCCTAACATGTTCAACAATACTCGTTTTGCTCTCGCGAGGAAGCGGAGAGGACTAACGAAGCGGGCATTAGCAAAGGAAGTCGGTGTCACAGATCGCTCTATAACTGCTTATGAGAGCGGTGAAACCGTACCTGAGAGCCAAACAATTGAAAAAATTGCAAATGCGCTCAGGTTCCCTATTAATTTTTTCTTTGCTGATGACGTAGAGGAGCTCCCTGTTGAGGTCGCGAGCTTTCGCGCCCTCACAAAAATGACAGCTGCTCAAAGAGATATTGCATTATCAGCTGGTTCTGTGGCGCTTATGTTGAGTCGATGGATAGAGCGTAAATTTGATTTACCTCTGCCTGACTTTCCCGAGGATTACAGAATCTCAGCAAATGACAATCACAGAATAGTTAGCAAGCAAGTATCAAGTGAGGGAGACCAATTTCCAGGTCTCAGTCAAAGAAATGATCCAGAGTCTGCAGCTGAGATGCTTAGGCGTTGTTGGGATTTAGGCGAGCTGCCGATTAAAAGCATGATTGCGTTGCTTGAGTCGAAAGGAGTGCGTGTATTTTCACTTTCTGTTGACGCTAGGGAAGTTGACGCTTTTTCCATGTGGTATGACGACACTCCATTTGTATTTCTCAACACAAAAAAAACAGCTGAACGTTGCCGGTTCGATGCCGCACACGAGTTGGGTCATTTGGTCATGCACAGGCATGGTGCCCCGCAAGGACAAGAAGCGGAGAAAGAGGCTAATGCATTTGCATCAGCTTTTTTAATGCCAAGAAGAAGTGTCCTGGCTAATGCTCCGAGGGCTGCGACATTAAAAAGCTTAATTTCCCATAAAAAGTACTGGAATGTATCCGCAGCAGCTCTTAATTACAGACTTCATTCTTTGGGTTTAACAACAGATTGGACATACAGAACACTATGCATTGATTTGGCGAAATTAGGTAGAGATCATGAGCCTGAGTCGTCGCCATTTGAATCATCGCAGGTATTAAAGAAAGTTTTTGCGAGTCTTCGTGAGGATGGTATTTCGAAAAGTGATGTTGCCAAAGAGTTATTAATTCAGCCAGAGGAGTTGGATGAGCTTACGTTTGGATTAATGCTGAATGCTCTGAACGGCGCACATAGATCTGATTCTTTTAATCGGATAAAACCTAATCTGAAGTTGGTTAAGTAATATTTTCAAATGCCTGAATGCTCCGTTTCTTTTAAATACTGAAGCTATATTGGTGTAGAACCAAAGGGAAATATATGGGGAAGAAATCCAGAAAGAAACGAGAACGAAAAATTTCACAAATTGATATGGATGCTAATTTCTGGTCGCGCAGTGCCTCCGAATTTAGTGAGCAACTTATTGAGGGAGCGGAAAATATGTTTCTCACAAGTCTTAATCAGACAAAAGCGTTGCTGTGCCAATATTCCTATCTCGATGCAGCAATTGCTTTGGGGGTATCCGAACTATGGCCAGCGAATACCGGAAGTCCTATAAAGCACATCTTTGCTTGGCGTGTTTTGCTAGATATTTCGCAGGATGAACAAGGTGGGCTGCATATCTCGAGCTATGAGGACTTCAAGGTATTTGCAGAATCACTGTACGATGCATGGCCAGAGTTTCCAATGCTCGAAGATTTTCATCCTGAGATGGATTGGGGGCAAACTAAGGTACGCCTTGGTACGGACTTTGTCCCAGTATTCTACGGTAGTTGCATTGAACGTATACCCGACTTCATAGAATCATTTCGAATTACTTACGCGCACATTCCTGAAGCCCGAGCTCAAATGAATCTTGCGGTCGCATTACAAGCGCGAATTATTGAGTCAATGCCACATCTAGGGAATATCGCTGCAGATGAAGCGCAACCAGCTTTTGTGGAAGTGCCTCCAGAAGATTTCTGGATTGCATGTAAATCAGTGCTTTTTCATATCGGTGCGGATATTGCTGAGTGGCGCGGTAACGCGGGAAAGTCACTTGATACTTGCTCCGGCGCTTTTAAAGCGCCCTTAAAATGGGAGTCTTTCGGTGATGCAGTAATGCAGGGAATGGCTCTTCCGTTTTTAGCGATTGAAAGTGGCGGAGTATGGGTGCCGATGTCGGCCCGTAGTGCCCCAGGGGTTGTCATTGACCATTGGGCAAACAAGGAGGTGCCTGGAGTTAATGCGCACACTCATCGGGCTCTTGGTCAGTTCGTTGCTGAGCGGTTTTTAAGGACGGTCATAGGTCCTTTAACTCTCTTTATTGATGATACTGCGAATAAAGATCTTCCCATCAGTTGTATCATTTCGGCAGAGTCTGGTGTGTACCTTATCTGCGCATGCGACCATGAATCAACTGAGCAGTTATCTAATGCAGCAAAAACTATCTATGCAAAACTTAGAGAAAAGGCGCAAATACACTTTCGAATTGCTGATGGACGTAGGCTTATGTTGTCCAAAGACGGAGTCAATGGACCAAGTGCCGACGAACTCCATATCCTCATTGTACTAACTCTAGCCGGTACTGCATTTGGCGCAATTGAAGCGCCCGAAAGACCCGCACGTTCACTGCCATTGGCAGACTTCATCACTATTTTCGATAGTCTACATGATCTCGACGAATTGGAGCGTTATTGGAAATTCGTCGACTCTCAGAGGCGTTCTCTTAGCCCTTTTTCTACTGGTCCTGTGGATCTATATGCATCTTTTAAGGACACAGATGAAGTGCTCGTCGAAGGAGCGGTTTCTCCTACCATTATTGGACTGGACCCTCATTGGGGAACATCTTGGCGTTTTAAATCGCTAGTCGATTTTTGGTCGCTTGCACCACAAATATTTCCTGACGACTCCTCTGGTTGGTTTCTTTCTCCTGAAACAGAAGGTGTTGTTGAGCTCCAGTCGCGTCATCACAAGGCAGTTGCATATTCAACTGTAATTGGTTCGTGCACCGTCCAAACCATGGTGGAAATTACGGAGAACCTAAAGATTGATGACGCTAAGATGGTTGATTTGTTTGCCCAGCTGCTCGCAGACTGTAGCTATCGCTGCAGCCAGTTTATGTCCGATGTTCCTTTGTTTTCACAGCAGCATATTTTATTTATTTGTGAGCCCACCCCCTCATGCTCTGTTGATCCCGAGGAAGAGCCTCTGCCAATAGAAGAATTTACTCATGTAGTAACTTCTGTGAATGAAAGTACATCTCGCAAGGGGATTTTTCGTCTCAACGTAGACTGCCGCGCAATACTCGCGGGATTGCACATTGCTAAAGACGGTTCGTTTGAAGTTCGTTGTTTGCTCGAAACACTTGAAAAATGTCACATTGCATGTGGATTAGAATTACCGAACGATATTGGACTGCGTTTTCGCGGCAGAGCATCAGAACTGGCTCGTTACCACTTAACGGTAGTTGCGCGAAACGTTGACGTCCCAGATTATGTTGAACCGGTCATCCCGTCCTCTACCGATTACAAACTTGCAAGGAAGCACTTGGCTGCGGAAATCATGGCATTGGGTTTGTCTCCTGGACGATATGAATTGTCTGATGCCAAAATTAAAATTGATTCGGCCAGCCCTCGCCTGCGTATTCATATCGAAAAACGGCTCGCGTTATTTAATAGACATCAATTGCTGCAGGCATTCGTTGAGCAACATGATGCAACCCAAATCTCTGAGAGAACAAAAATTCAACGGGCTCGCCAGAGCTTGGTGCATGATGTTGAGTACGACAGAGTGGATGCTGTTGAGCAAGCCCGCAAAGAATTTGGTGAGGCAGCTCGTCATTATCGATATTTGCTCGAGAAGACAGCTAGCTCAAAGATAACAGGAACTGAAATAGTCACAGATGACGTGCTGCGTGAGCTAGTTGGTTTGGTTGATTGGTATATGGTTCTTACGGGTGCCAGCGACGTTCTTCACAATGGTGTAGATGTAGGTGGCGTTGTTATTGATGATTCGTATGTGCCAGAGGTTTTCTACTCGACTAGCTCTGGGGACTCTGATTCGAGTTTTGCACGCGAATATGCGAAGTCACGTCTAGGACTTGGGGCAAAAAGTGAAGATTTAGTATTAGGCAATCCTGAAGACTCCTTGTCTTCACAAAGATTTAAAAGTGCTTTCCTTGCTGATTTGGGATTTGATTTTAGCAGTATGGTTACCTCTCTTGCGGTTCTATCACAAGCGCATAGGTATGGCTTCGATGATAAATTATCTCTTTCATACGCTGCTAATCCAGATCGTATTGTTCAAGTATTGGCTGAAAATATTGATGGGCTTGATATAACTGAAGCCAAAAAAATTGTGACATTTCTTACTCTTTCGGAAAACGGAGTTCGACGATTGTCAGGAAAGGATGATGAAACAAATGATGTTCCATTTTGGGAGCACAGCAAACGAATCCATAGATATGCAATCCGACCGTTGATTATCGATGGCACAGATTTGCGTTGGGGAGCGGAAATGGCCAGCAGAGCGATGTACCGCTGGATGTCAACGGTGCGTGATGGTTATCTCCCGGCTGACTTCGAGTGGCCTAATGTGAATCCAGTAATTCGTGAAATAAAAGAGAGTATCGAAAAAAGGTTGGAGCTCCGTGCTGAAGAGATATTTCTTCGGCACACACCTTATGTCATACGTGGAATAGATTTTTTCAGAAAATTTCGTACTGAGCAATTTGAGGACGTTGGTGATTATGATGTATTCGCTTATTGGCCAGGTACAAACTTAATCGTCACTGTAGAGTGTAAGTACAACCAACCAGCTTACACAGTAAAAGATGGTAGGCGACTTCGCGATAAAATATTTGGTCAAACGGAAGATGATAGGAAAGGCCAGTTCAGCCGAATTCTTCGTCGGAGACTCTTTCTTGAAAAAAACCGATCGAGGATGCTCGAACTACTCCAATGGCCGACATCCGACGCCAAGTCCCAAAATGTGGATCTTTATGTAAGCCGCGATGTTTATTACTGGATGGTTCATCCACCGTATTCGATACCAACTAGGTTTGTGCCAGTAGATGTTCTGGATACTTTTATCAAAACTGAGCTAATAGCATAGGGCAGTTATGACTGAGAATATTAAGAACACCGCAATCACTGCAGCTGGCTACGTCTATCAAAATCGACATGGTCTTAAAGTGCTATGCGATTGGCTTGATGCACCAACTCGTTATGATCGGATGAAATTTGAGTGCGACGACGATAACGAAGCCCCCCAAGCACTCGACGATATTGTCGTGGAGCGAACGGACGGTCTTGTGGACCTACAACAAGTTAAGTTCACTCCTAACCCTGACGTACATCTGCTTTGCTGGGATTGGATGCTTGAAAAGACAGGCAAGACAAGTCGATCCAGATCGATGCTTCGTAAGTGGTTTGATGCTTTCAAAAAGCTTGATCCATCGCGTATCGGTGAAATTTCGCTAACAACCAATCGTCGCCCTGATGCTGCCATCGAAGCCTGTTTGGATGGAGCTAAAATTTTATTTGCTAAAATCCCAGAGCCGAAACGCTCAGAGATAATTGCGGAACTTGGTAGTTCTGAGGAATGTGAGGGTTTTTTTGATCAGCTGCTCATTCGACACAGCGACAAGGGGTATATCGCGCTAGAGCACTATATTGATGCGCAACTTCGTAAGCATGGCACTCTGGAAGGCGTTGCGACTCTCAAAAGTGCTGCCTTGAATTGGGCGATTTTAAAGAATTCTCCTCCTCCGGATGGTTGGATAAAGTTGGAGGCAGTTCGCACTATCCTACAAGCTACGCCTCCGACTCCTCTGCCGGAAGATTTTGTGGTTCCCAAAGGGTATGAGGTTCCTGACGAGACGTTCCATCAAGATTTTCTTCAAGACACAATTGACTCTGTTGGAAAAGTAATTGTGCTTACCGGCCCACCCGGTCGAGGAAAGAGCACATACCTGAGTGCCCTATGCGACACACTTGCCGAGCAGGTAATCCCAACAGTTCGCCATCACTATTTTCTCTCAACTACGGAGCGTGGCCGTGACCGTGTACATACCTATGTGGTTGAGCAGTCTATTAAGGCTCAAATTGAGAGCTTTCATCAGGAAGTTCCGAGAACGACGGGAGGTTTGCGCGAGCTCTTGGAGGCGTGTGCCTCCCACTACAAGGAAGAGGGAAAGCCATTTGTGCTTATCCTTGACGGCCTCGACCATGTTTGGCGTATCAACTCCGGGGATAAACGGCCGCTGGAGGATATTTTTTCTCAGGTGATTCCTTGCCCGGATAACATGGTACTGCTTGTAGGAACTCAGCCTGTTGACGACGCCCATTTACCATCAGATCTGCTTGCCTCTGCCCCTAAAGCTGAATGGCGCACATTGCCTGCTATGTCTGAGAATGCGGTTCTTTCCTACCTTAGCAAAGCGGTTCAGGAGGCTAGGCTGACGACAGGTATGGAGGACGAAAGACAGGCTGAAGAACAATTGCAAAGAGCTGCACCAGCTCTCCGTTCAAGAACCAATGGTCATCCGCTCCATGTTATTTACGCCACCGCAGAGCTGGAGCATACGCGAGGCAGGCTGTCTGAATGGGATGTTGAACAGTTGAAAGGAGATTTGAGCCAAGATGCAAAGTTTTATTATGCGTCGTTGTGGGAAAGCCTTCCGCCAAGCCTGAAGGATACTTTACGCCTAATCTGCGCCTTTCCATTCTTCTGGCCAAAAACAGCGTTTGTTGAGATCGCCACTGCGATTAAGGCGGCAGAGCCTGATGTGGGAAGTGTGCAGCATTTACTTCATTCGTCCGCAGCTGGTTTAAGGGTCTTTCACGAAAGTCTGGCTGTTTTTGTGTGTGGAACCACAGGCTATGAAGATCGCATTAACGAACTGATGCCTACAGTCGCTGACTGGCTTGAGCACTCTGCTCCCACCTCTCTGCGCGTGAATTGGCTCTGGACGGTTCAAGCAAAGTTGGGGGCTCCTCAAAACCTCATCACAGGGCTTACCCGTGACTGGATCATGCTCCGGCTTGAAGAAGGATATCCAGAATCGCTGTTTGATACGCTACTCTCTGATGCCATAGTTGCAGCGATTGAAACCACCATGTTTGCAGATGCTTATCGCCTGCAGCATTTAAAGTTCCGGATGGTGGATGGTAGTACTTACCAAATGCAGAATGACGACCTGGCTAGGATCATATCCTTCACGATGACACTTGCCGACGAAGGAGTCCTTCTTGAGTCCGTCGCTTCGAGACATGAAATGGACATCCTGCACATTGCCGCACTCGGACTCGCATTGCTCCGCCGGGGAGACCAAGTTTTGGCTGAAACTTGCGGTGAGGAAGCTCTTCGTCGATTCCAGGGTGTAAGCCGATTTTCAAATCGATATACGTCGGGCAGCGGCTCTGATGAGCTCAAGTTCTTGGCCAATGCACTTGCAAAACTTGGAACCATCGGTACCACTCCCGAAAGCCTATCTCGATTAATAACCGAGAATTCTTCTATTGTATGGCTGCCGCGAGTCCAGATGCTGGTTGGGAATGGCAGCTTGGATGAATTGATGGCGGTGGCCGCTTTGCTCTCCACTGGAGAAGAAAAGTACATTGTTAGCGATGCATGCATTCGAGCAGCTGCGAATGCTGGAGTAAATATCTGTGAGCGCGATGACTTCAATCTGCTTGTTCGAACCCCATTTGTTGCTGCTATAGAGGCGTTACTCACACGAACCTCAAAGCCACTGCATGAGCCAATCCAGTTGGATTGGTTGAAGGGCGATTACTACGAACGTAAGGAAGATCTTGCGGCGCTTGCGCACCAATGGTTTTTTAGCGCTGTACATTTAGCGCTTTGTATGGCTGCGGAGAGAAAAAGCGATTTTGAATACGTGCAGGCTCCTGTCTATAAAGATAGAGAAAACATCACTGATTTCCTTAATGCACTATCTGCTATCGGTGCCCGAGTTGCGAGTCATTGGTGGAATGGAAAGTTTGTGGGCTTTCATGAACTTTTTGAGAGACTTGAGCCTGTGGTATTTCGGGGATTTAGGGAAAACCATGATCGTAGTTCAGCTGCGGAAGACTTTAGGAATGCGCTGCATCGTATCGCCTGTGACATTCATATTGGCAGCGTCCTGTTGAACAACATTGATGATGTCGCTCTGACCGAAGAAGCGATAGATTCAGCTAAACATTGCGTCTGGTTTAATGGTTCTTCATTCCGCACTCAATATGCTTCCGGATCGTTGACACGGATGAACGACAAAGCGGCTTCAGCATTTATTCAATTTCAGCGTGCGTTGTTTGATGCAGAAGTCTGGGAAGAAACAAGTGTACGTCTACAAACACCTCTTCAGCTTTGCGCAATCGCTATCACGCATAGCTTAACAAAAGAGGCTCGCGAGCTTTGTAATCAAACATGGGAACTGGCAACAGGCTACGGACATCGTAAAGATTCAACGCTGAGTAACACTGTCCACGCCATAAATTATTTGGTTGACGTTGCTCCAGAGGACGCCCGCAGGTTGCTCGAACAGATTGCGCCACAAATCCATAATATTTTGAACTACACAGACGGAAAGGGCACGAGACACGTCTTAGCCACGGCAGATCGATTGTTGGCACAATTGAAGCCTTCATCGCTAATTGTTAAATATGAGGAGCACACACACGCCGGTGATTGGTCGCTAGCAGAAGACAGTCTTCGCGCTTACGTAGAACAAGGTGTTAAGGAGAGCTGGGCTCTCGATGATTTAATGCGGACAGGGCTTCACCCTGAAATACATGACGCACTTCAGCAGTTGGTACACAGCGGCATGGAGGGCGCTACAGAGCGGCTTCGTGTTCTTCGGGAGCATGCTGGTTGGGATATAGGCTTGCTTCAGCATCAAGAGTCCGCCGGTAGCGACACAGAAGGAAAACCTTATGAGGGGGATGTCACGACCTTCGAGCCTGAGCAATTTGGAGAGCTACTAGACAGTTTGTCAGTTAGCTATAACGAGCGGACAAAGCTTCTTCGGGCTTGGTATCAACATTGGGAGACTGAAGGTGCAGGAAAAAGATTGCTTGATGTATATGATCGCTCAATTTTTTTCGGAGGAGCGCACCAGCGGGAACTCCTACTTTTGTCCGACCTTACTTTTCAAACCCGATTCAGACTGAGTGGCAAAAAAGCAGCTTGGAAATATCTTGTTCGCGCTCATATTCTCAATGGTGGATGGTATGAGTATATGGAAACAGAAGCTGAAACCCGTGATAGGCTTGATCTAGTAGTCAAATACTATCCGCAACGTTGTGACGATTTTGTGATTGAAACTACTTACAGTATGTTCGAAAACCCTGAGCGGCAGCGTCTGGCGCCTAACGATTTAATGGTTTACTTCTACATTAAGCAGGGGCGCATTGCCGAAGCGGTGGCCTTCGCAGAAACCATGCTTAGCTGTGTTATTGAGGATACTAGAACACTCCCACTCGATCCTCCCCGCTGGGCTCTTGAACTCACGGCGCCGGTGGCGTAATGGACGAGTTGCGTATCCTTGTTGCCCGTTTGGGGTGGCCATCGACTTCCGCCCGGTGGTGGACAATGCAGCAGCTTGCCGCTCGGCTTGTAGACTCGGCCACCAGAATCGAAACCGAATCTGCTTTGCTTCGGTTGTTGGGTGTTCGCAAACTTGAGGCGGAAGCTGTAGAGGTTTTATGCATCTTTTGGATGGCCGCACAGTGTGGCTACTCACCCGCACCGGAACTGGTGGAGAATGTATCGAAACCCTCTCTCCTTGCTGCGCTCTTGCTCGAAAGCTGCGGGCTATCAACTCAAACTGATAGTAAAGACTTGCAGGAGGCCCCAGAGGATTTTGAGATTCCCGAAGATTTTAATGGCGTACAAGGTGTAGACCTTCCGAGGATGTTTAGAACGTCCATGAAAAGACTGGAGGTTCACTCAGGGTATCCATTTGTTAAGCAAATGGCTTTTGAATGGACACAGAATAAAACAGCTTATCCGGATGCACCTTATCAGGGTGATCCTTGGCATTTCACCCGCCCATTAGGCCATGGATTTATCGGCCAATTATCTGCACGCGCAGCGCTTCGAGCTATCTCCGCCTACCTTCGCACTTTAGCAATAGCAAAAGAATTCTGGGGCATGCCATTAAAATTGGTGCATGAAAATTTACTTCTGGCGCTACCGATTCATCCCTCACTCGCTTTCCTTAGGCCTTATCGTCCAGATTGGTTTCCGGAGCCGGCGGGCTTCGATGGCAATGCTGACGATATTGAAACCGCATTTAAAACTCTCATCTCGCAGATAACTATCTACCGGCCGGGCGACGAACTAATTGCCTTCAGCTCACCAGTTATGATCTCAATGGAACGGTATTTGGAAGTGTCTGTAGTGCG
>CAXAVL010000043.1:0-23416 GCA_963971905.1 uncultured Cellvibrio sp. | reverse complement strand
GGGCTATGACTTTATGAATTACGGTATGACCGCAAGCTGGGTGGAGGGCTTACAACAAACCCAAGAGGCCATCGACTACGCAAACAAAGGGGGACTCATTACATTTGCATGGCACTGGCGAGACCCCGCGTTACTGAATACCGCCAATGTTAATAACGCCCAGTTTTACACCAAGGACACCAACTTTCAGATACCTATTAAGGATGGTGAGCTGGATACTGGCAGCGCCGCCTATACCCAAATTAATGCAGGCATTGATTTAATTGCCAGTGAGCTAAAGAAACTTAATGATGCGAATGTAAGCATATTGTGGCGCCCACTACACGAAGCCTCAGGCAGTAACGGCAACGGTTGGTTTTGGTGGGGACGCAGCCGTACCGATGGGGCCCCTCAAGCATTCGCTCAGGTTTTACTTTGGCAACACATGTATGACCGATTAACCAATCACCACGGTCTACACAATTTGTTATGGGTGTGGAATGGGCAGAACGCCGCTTGGTATCCCGGCGACAACTACGTAGATATTGTCAGCCACGATATTTATGACAGTACTGACAACAAAACCTATAAATCGCAAATCGCAACCTATACACAAGCGCGCAAATATCCGTTTGAAACCAAGATGGTCGCATTAAGCGAAAATAGCTACATCCCCGACCCGGATAAAATCGCAACTGATGGCGCTTGGTGGTTATGGTTTATGACCTGGAATGACAGCGACACTGCAGCAGGAGTAACCAGCGCAGATAACTTTTGGACTGGCGAGCACTACAACACCAACGCGCACAAAACCAAGGTTTACAACCACCCGAACGTTATTACGCTCGATGAGTTACCCGCACTGTAAACAACCAATAAAAAAGGAGATCTTGTGATCTCCTTTTTTACCTGGTGTTGGTAAATCCACTACTCAGTGACTGGATTTTTGCATCATCTCCAAGAGTGATGCCTCGGCGCGGGACAAGCCACAGCGACGTGCAACCTCATCACAATCCATTCCCATTTTAAACATTTGCGCCGCTTGTGAATAAGGCTGAAATTCGTCGTCATTGTAGTAATCAATTTTTTCAGGCTGTTTGGTCAAGTTAGCCTGCAAACGCTTTTCCATGGCCAACAATCGTTGTCCCATACCCACTGAGCCACTGCTGGACGCAGCAACCTCACGCATTAATTTCTGAATCAGCTTTTCGTTGGCATCCGCCTGACGACGCACATGCTTAAGACTCAGCACCGCGATCACCAATGCAATCACACTGATCGCTGCGGATACAGCCAGTCCCATCTCCAACACTGTCATGAATATTTCTCTGCGCCTGATTCCGTCATTTGCGATCAGTTTGTATGGTTGTTCTAATAGCTATACATCCTCCAACTCTGACCACTCTTCATTCGTTAACAACTTATTGAGATCAATCAAAATTAACAACTCATTGTTTTTATGGCATACACCTTGGATAAACTTGGCACTCTCTTCATTGCCTACGTTAGGTGCAATCTCCATTTCTGATTGGCGAAGATAAACTACCTCTGCCACACTATCCACCAAAATACCAATTACATGACGATCAGTTTCAATAATCACGATGCGGGTATTATCGGTAATCTCGCCACTGGATAGATTGAAACGATGGCGGGTATCAATCACCGTCACCACGTTACCCCGCAGATTAATGATCCCCAATACATAGGATGGCGCGCCAGGCACCGGCGCTATTTCAGAATAGCGCAGCACTTCCTGCACCTGCATCACGTTGATACCGTAAGTTTCTCCATCCAGACGAAAGGTTACCCACTGCAATACGGGATCATCACTACTTTTATTTTTTGCTGCATCAGTTGCCATTATCTAATTCCTCTAAAACCGCACCACAGGGCGGTAAATCACATAAATGTCGTTATAACTATAGCCGAGGACTTTTCCTATGCCACTTTTGTTTAAGGTGCAAAATTTTTGTCTGCCTCAATCAATATTTGGCCAATACGGGGAATATCCAAAAGCGCACACATGTGATCTTTAACCGTACCCGCAAGCCAAGGGCGCTTACTGCGATCACTACGCCACTTTACATCTTCCGGCATAAGCGTAATGGGCTGATTAACAGAGTCGACTGCTAGCCCCCAAGGAACGCCATTAATCGACATTACATACTTAGCGGTTTCCAAAAAGCTGGGGTCATAGCGTTCTGGCATGACAAATTTAGCGGTATTCACCGTGCGGATTTTACCGGCTGCCGTTGGCTGAAACCCCATAAACCAGTCGGCCTGACCAAACAAGGGAGTCAACTCATCAGTTAGCGGTTGGATTTGCCCCAGTGATATCAAAGGTACCGCAAGTGTTAAACCTGACACCTTAAAAAGCAGCACATCAAAACGAGACTGCGCCCACTGCGGGCGACCATTTTCCAGCCATTCAAGACCTTCCATCTGGAAGTGCGCCGCTTGCGGTACATCCTCATACTGAAGTTGTTCTGCAACAGTCGGCACCTCGAGGTTCACATCGACCGGTAATGCCTCACTAACCAATGTTTCAACATCCCATTCTTGAATTTCTGCGGGATTGTTTACGAATAGCGTTTTGGTTTCAGTTGATACCTGTGTCGCCACTGGTGCATCAACCAATAACTGCGTTCTTGCTGACTGCAGTAGCTTTTCGAGCTTGCGCTTCTGCTCAAGCGATTGAATAGGCTCAGGTTCAGCAAAAGAGGCCATCGTTTTGGGAGCTAATTTGCTTGTTAGCTCTGCACGTAAAACTGGCTTTTTAGGTTTTTCCTCAAGGTTTTTTTTGGTCGGTAAAACAACCACACGTGCACTGCCAGCACCAGCAGCAACAGGCATTGCTCGCTCATCAATTGCATTGAACGCCTGCTCGAGCAAGTCTTCTCCACCCAGCAGATCATCAAAGTAATTACTCAAACTATCATCAGGCGGCTTGATGTTGTCCCCTGAGTCTTTTTGCTTAGTCACGAGCCCATACCTGTTTTATTAGCAACCACAACGGGCGGGTTATCTGGTTTTAATTCATCGCCACGAATCGCTTTTTCCAGCCAATGCCATAACGACAGATAAGCGTCAGCACCGCGACTGGTGGGGTCAAAGATATGTGGCGGCACACCGGCCTTGCTCGCATCGCGAAAGCGGGTATCAATGGGGATATGTCCAGGCCAAGCCTGTTCGGGATAGGTATTGCGAATAGTACGCAAGCTAGTCACGGATGCTTGGGTGCGACGATCAAACATGACGGGGACAATCGTATAGGCCAGCGCTTTTTTGCGCGAACGCGACATCATCCTGAGCGTATTAACCATACGCTCCAAGCCTTTGAGCGCAAGAAATTCAGTTTGTACGGGAATCACCAAATACTGACAGGCAGCCAGTGCATTAATCATCAAAACCCCTAACAAGGGCGGAGTATCTATCAGCACATAATCGTAATCATCAGCAATATGCGCTAACGCCCGACTTAACACCAACCCCATTCCATCCTGCCCTATGGCTTGACGCTCCAAGGTAGCCAAGGCTGTTGCCGATGGAAGAATATGCAGATTGGGATAATCGGTCGCAATAATTAGCCGTTGTATTGAATCCCGCGAAAGTTCTTTGCGCTCTTGAAATAGGGTGTAACTGCTCAGTTGTTGGGTGTCAGGATCCTGACGAAAATAGGTGGACAGAGAACCATGAGGATCAATATCAAGCAATAAAACCCGCTTCCCGGACGAGGCAATTAACCCACCAAGAGACACGCTGGTTGTGGTTTTACCAACCCCACCTTTTTGATTTGCTATTGCCAAAACACGCACGTTTAAACCCTCATTGGCGTCAAACACCAGACATTTCTGTCACTAATTCATGCAAAGCAAGCTCCATGCCCACTCAACTAAAAACAGGATTATCTATTTACCGAGTGCCGATTGACAGCCAATCAAGTTGATTAAATTTCAATCAGCAAGGTATTGATTATTGCCTAGCGCTAAGGAACGTCAAGCTATCGGCATTTATTCAAGATTATTTAGTAGAAGTGTAAAGCTGAAAATGACCAGCGGGTTACACAGGACAGGATTAATCGCACGCAGCAATCATAGACTAGTAGGAGAATGGCTCAAACAGACACTATTGTGCCGTTAATCCACTGAAACTAAAGTTCGTAAGCGGTATAACCCTGCGATCTGCCCGCTTTATCATTGCTTCAGCCCAAGTGAATTTTTCGAACTTCGCAAACAAAGCGTCAAAACTACCATCCTCCTGAGCGATTCTAAGCCCAACAACAAGACGCTCAGCAAGCTGGCTATTTGATTTATTTACATAAAAATATACCGGGTTGTCATACCGAAGCAATAGCTCGCGCTCCAGCGCTATGCCGTTGGCAGCATAACGACTAATTTCAGGTAAAACCTGATGTGCGCCACGCGAATAGTAATCAAACCGTTTGGAGGCTAGCATTTTGAACAAATTAAAATAGCTCATGCTCAGCACCAAAGGTAAGCTGTTTTCCTCCATGACAACTCTATCCGGCCAATGCGAGCCGATTCCTCCGCGTAAACGACGCAAGTCTTCAATGGTTTTAATTTGAGAAAAACGTGTCTGATCACCAGTACGAATCAAAAAAACACGATGGTCACTCAAATTTTTTAACAGCCGAAATTTAATGGGCAATAATTGTTTTGGCGCATTGGCATTGTGCGGCATCCAGGTTATGTCAATCCGCCCAAGCTCTATTTCGCGCAGCAGTCGATTGGTGATTGGCATTACCGGTGCAAAGTTAATTTGAAATGGGCCATGTGTTTCTGCAGTTTTAGCCAGAACCAATTCCAATAACTTACTAAAGTAATAGTCGTCGTGATCTGGAGTAAGATGCTTTTCACATGAAATCACCACCGTCATTAACGGCTTTATTTGATCGGCATAAGAATGTTTAGGCGCTACAACAAAGAGGCACAGACAACAAACAAACACACCAAAGAATTCAGGCACTATTTTTGGCGTTAAAGACCCCATCGCACCATTTATTCTCTGTGTAATAACCATAATGCTACCAAGCTCAATTTATGTTGAATGGCGGTTTGCAGGTTAATTTGACTGGGATGCACTGGATACTGGAGGTGAAACTACAGGCTGTGACACATTGATTTTAGGACGCTCCATTTTGCGCTTCGCTACCATGATGGTAACGCGACGGTTCTGCGCCCGACCCTGCTCCGTATCATTCGCAGCCACAGGTTGATATTCACCATAACCCACTGCAGATAAACGCTCTGGCGCGACGCCTTTAGAAGAGAGATATTTCACAATTGCGCTGGCACGCGCCGTGGAAAGCTCCCAATTCGTAGGATACTTAACACTGTTAATGGGAATATTGTCGGTAAACCCTTCAACCTGCACAGGGTTGGAATAATTTTTTAGAATCTCCGCAATCTCATCGAAAATCTTTTGTGCCTGACTACTGGTATCTGCACTACCCGATGAAAACAAAATACTGTCTTTCAGCTCAATTTGCAGCCAAAGCTCGTTACTAGAAATTTGAATCAATTGATCGTCAATCAACTGCTCAAATTTTCCGGCAACCAAATCAGATATTTGGGTTAGTTCGTCACTGCTATTAAGTGAACTATCAGGGTCTTGATTTTCAATCTCTGTTGACGCGATAGAAGACTGGTCATCACTCACCGGCTCTATCGCGGTTTGCCCCATATCAATCGGAGTAATAATCGCTGTCGATGGCGACACATTATCTTGTGGCTCTGCGTTATTCCGGGCGTTAGTTGGTTGATTAAATGCCTCAATAAAGGTGTCGGACAGCACGCGATATTTACTGTCATTAACTTGCGAAATGGAGTACATCACCACAAAAAATGCAAACAATAGAGTAATAAAGTCGGCATAAGAAATTAGCCAACGCTCTTGATTAACATGAACCTCTTGTCGCCTACGACGAACCATAAAGACACTGCTAGTGATTGTGATAAAAGTTAGATGGAAAAGGATTAATTTAATGTGGATGCAAGTATCCGTTTAATTTCATCTCAATTGAACGAGGATTTTCGCCATCAGCAATAGCGATAATGCCTTCGATTATCAACTCTCGATACTGAGAGTTTTCATTGACACACATACGCAATTTATTGGAGATAGGAATGAACACCAAATTGGCCAAGGCGACACCATAAATAGTCGCAACAAATGCAACGGCAATCCCCGGCCCAAGAGTGGCTGGATCGGCCAAATTGTTCATTACATGGATCAACCCCATTACCGCACCAATAATACCGATAGTAGGCGCGTAGCCTCCCATGCACTCATAAAATTTAATTGCATCAAAGTCGCGCTGCTCATCGACAATTAAATCAGTTTCCAAAATGCGACGAATCACCTCAGGCTCGTTGCCATCTACCAGCAATTGCAGCCCTTTTTTAGCAAACTTATCTTTCTCACGCTCCGAAATTGTTTCCAGCCCCAACAAACCATCTTTACGCGCCGCTGCCGCCCAGCGAACAATATTGGCAACGCCTTGCTTAAACGGTACGTAAGGCGGTTTAAATACCCAGCCCACTATTTTTAATGCGCGCCGTAAACTATGTTTAGATGTCTGCAACATAGCAGCACCCAATGTGCCGCCAAAAACAATAAACGCAGCGGGGCCATTAGCCAGCGTCGCCAAACCACCGCCTTCCAAAAAATTACCACCTAAAATGGCAGCAAAAGCAATAATAACTCCAAAGATGCTCAGTAAATCCATTACATAACCTCTCGCACCAAGTGCGGACCAATATCCTTTAAACTGAGTACTTTATCGGTCAGACCGGCACGTGCTACCGCCATGGGCATTCCATATATCACGCAACTCGCCTCATCCTGTGACCAGAGCGCTGAACCAGCCTCTTTTAGCAAACGAGCACCATTGCAGCCATCCGAACCCATGCCGGTCAGCACTATACCCAGCACTTTATCGGCATAGATATTCGCAGCCGAGCCAAAGGTAATGTCCAATGAAGGTTTGTAAGTAACTCGCTCATCATCCGGCAAGACACGCACCGAACCGCCATTGCGTTTATCGAGCATTAGTTGTTTGCCGCCCGGAGCAAGCAGTGCCAACCCTGGCTGCAATTGATCTCCATCAACCGCCTCACGCACACGAATATTGCATTGTTTATTTAACCGCTCAGCAAAAGCTTTGGTGAAGTTTTCAGGCATATGCTGCACTAATACAATTGGCAAAGGAAAATTAGCTGGCAGGGTAATGAGCACTTCCGCTAATGCCACTGGCCCTCCAGTTGATGCACCAATCACCAACAATTTGGGTGGTTTTTTTAATCGAGAATTATCCGAGCCTGGCTTTTTTGCAGAATCCTCTTGCACAACACCTACAGGTGAACGCGCAGGTAGTGGTGCGACGGGAGCGGGCGAACGCAAGTTCGGAGAAGAAGTGATCGATGATGGCTCTGTCGCCGGTGAAACTCGTCCGGCAACACCGGCCAGAGTAATTAAACGCTCGTGCAGCTTTTTCTTGAGCGATGCCGAGCTACGGGATACTTCAGCAAAATCTTTGGGGATAAAATCCAACGCACCTGCAGCCAAGGCATCCAAAGTTACTTTAGCTCCCTCATAGGTGAGCGAGGAAAACATCAAGATAGGTACTTTACGGCTCGCCATAATCAGCTTGATCGCAGTAACACCATCCATCACTGGCATTTCAAAATCCATGGTGATGATGTCAGGCTTAAGCTGCTCTGCCTTTTCTACTGCTTCGCGACCATTACTGGCAAAACCAATAACTTTTAAATCCGGGTGCTCATTAATAATATCCTTCAGGCGATGCTGAAAGAAATTTGAATCATCTACTACCAACACCCGGACAGGCATCTAACTCACTCCGCAGAAATAACTGCTTTGGAAAATAAAATGGCTTGAATAACCCGACGAAAAAATTAGTTTCAGCTCAACGGCCACTAACTGTGCCCCCAACTGGTCGAGCCTTTAGCATAACGACGTAACAAGCTGGGAATATCCAAAATTAAAGCGATGGTGCCATCACCGTTTATTGTTGCTCCCGCCATGCCCGGAGTGCCTTGTAACATTTTTCCAAGTGGTTTGATCACGACTTCTTCTTGACCAATAAGTTGATCAACAACAAAACCAACTCGCCGAGTCCCTACGGTTACAATTACTACATGCGCGTTATCCGGACGGTCACCATAAGCATTTTTAACCAGCCAATCCTTCATGTAAAACAGTGGGATAGCTTGATCGCGAATGGCTATGCAGTCCTGACCATCCACTATATGGCTCTTATTAAGATCCATATGAAAAATTTCATTTACGCTCACAAGTGGAAACGCAAATGTTTGCTGCCCCAACATAAACATCAATGTCGGCATAATCGCCAAGGTCAGCGGCACCTTGATAATAAAACGCGTGCCCTTACCTAATTCCGATTTAATTTCAACTGTGCCGTTTAACTGGGTAATTTTGGTTTTCACCACATCCATACCCACGCCGCGACCAGACACATCAGAAATTTCTTTTTTGGTAGAAAAACCCGGCGCAAAAATTAAATTATAGGCCTCGGTATCCGACAAACGATTCGCCGCGTCTTCATCAAACAAACCTTTTTCAACAGCAATATTGCGCAACCTAACAGGATCCATACCGGCGCCATCATCACTGATAGACAACAAAATATGATCACCTTCCTGCTCCGCCGAAAGCACCACCTGCCCCATTCTGGCCTTTCCGGCAGCTTCGCGCACATCAGGAAATTCGATGCCGTGATCCACCGAGTTACGCACCAAATGCACCAGCGGATCGGCAAGCGCCTCCACCAAGTTTTTATCCAAATCAGTTTCTTCGCCGACCAACTCCAAATTAATTTCTTTTTTCAAGCTACGCGCCAAATCGCGTACTACACGAGGAAAGCGACCAAAAACTTTTTTGATGGGCTGCATGCGGGTTTTCATTACCGACGTTTGTAAATCAGCAGTGACCACATCGAGATTAGCAACCGCTTTTACCAATGCTTCATTGGTAGAGCTATTACCTAAACGCACCAAGCGGTTGCGCACCAAAACCAGTTCGCCCACCATATTCATGATGTCGTCGAGGCGCTGGGTATCGACTCGCACCGTTGTCTCAACTTGCGGCGCTTCTTTCTCACTGACAGGTAAAGATGAAGCGGCAGGTGCGGCGACAGCTTTAGCTGGCTCAACTTTTTTAACTGGCTCGACTTTTTTAGGTGTCACTGGCGCTGATGTAGGCTTGGCTTCAATAGGCGCAGCTTTAACCGCTGCTGCTGCTTTTGCGGCGGGCGCTTGGGTAGCAGGAGTTACTGACGCAGCCGCACTGGCTCCGGGTCCCACTCCCTTGCCATGGAGCTGATCGAGCAGAGCGTCAAACTCATCGTCGCTGATTAAATCGCTTCCTGAGGATGTAACAATAGGAGCAGATGTAGGTGTAGTTACAGCCGGAGAGGATGCTTGGGTAACTGAACCAAGGCTGGGCCCCTTTCCTTTTCCGTGCAATTGATCAAGTAGCGCTTCAAACTCATCTTCTGATATTTCATCATTCGACGAACCGGCAACAATCGGGGCAACTGCCGGGGCAGAAATTGCCAAACCAGGCGCACCGCCTTTGCCGTGCAATTGATCTAGCAAAGCGTCGAACTCGTCCTCAGTAATTTCATCATTACCGGACGCACTAACCGGGGCGGGAGAAGAAGTGGGCGTAGCAGATACGGAAGTAGTCGCCGCCGATTGCCCTGCTATCGCATCGAGCAATTGTTCAAATTCTGCGTCGGTAATATCACCGTTAGGTGTTTCAGTAACAGGAGCACTCGCGAGGATATTTTCTTCGTCCGCAACACCTTCAGCTGCCTCATTTAAATCGGCACATGAAACTAAACGCTCCAGTGAAGCAATTAATGCATCATCAACAGGTGGTAATTCTTCGCGCTGGGAAACCAATTCAAATTGTTGATTCACCATATCCAACGCTTCTAATACAACGTCCATCAATTCAGAGGTTACGGCGCGTTTTCCGTTACGCAAAATATCAAACAAGTTTTCAGTTAAATGACAGCATTCAACCATAGGAGTCAGCGCTAAAAAGCCTGCGCCACCTTTTACGGTATGAAAACCGCGAAAGATTGCATTGAGCAGGTCTTTATCTTCAGGGCGCTGCTCCAAGTCAACCAATTGCTGGCCAAGGCGTTCGAGAATCTCTCCCGCCTCTACCAGAAAATCCTGGAGAATATCCTCGTCATCACCAAAACTCATTCAACGTTCCTCGCGTGACCCGCAGATCTGCAAACTTAAAATAATTTAAAAACCAAGGCTCGACAGTAGATCATCGACATCATCTTGCCCGGTAACAACATCTGCACGCTCTTTATTGATTTGTGGGCCTTCAGCTTCGGTTTTACGCTTGTGCATAATTTGCATATCGTGTTCTGCGGTTTCACTGTCATTAGAAAGACCAGTAATTTCTTCAACTTGGCCAGCAATTCTTACCAAACTGACTAAATCTTTTTCGACATCATTTATCAAGCCGATTACGCGTTTTAATACTTGCCCGGTTAAATCCTGGAAGCCTTGCTCAAGCACAATATCTTGTAAATTTTTACTTAACTGTTCAGTACCAGTTACCATCTGACCTAAAAAACTATCCATACGCTCATAGAGTTGGCGGAATTCATCTGGCCCCATTTCGCGCCGTTTAAGCCGCGCCCACTCGGTGCGTAGACAATTAGCTTCCTGCCCAAGATCCATCGCAATAGGCGCAGCCTCATCGACCATATCCATGGTTTTCTCGGCCGCCTTTTGCGTGAGCTCGATAACATAATTCAGGCGATTAGAGGCATCGTGAATATCCGAATTGGCAATCTTTGGCGGCTCTTTGCTTAGATCAGCATCCACGTTGAAGTTGACAATCGCATTGTGCAATCCGCGTGTTAAGCGCCCTACCGATTGAAAAATATGCCGATCACGCGCTTGGGTGATGCTATGAATCAACACCGATGCATCTTCAAATTGATTGGCCTGCAATTTTTCAGTGAGCAACTTAGCGCATTCTTTCAATTCGACCACAAATTCGTCATTGAAGGATGTTTGAAGTTCAGATGCCATAACTACGCCTTATTTATTATTTGATCGACTTTTAGTTAACCTACACGATCAAAAATTTTCTCGATTTTTTCCTTGAGGGCTTGCGCAGTAAATGGTTTAACAACATAACCATTTACTCCGGCTTGCGCCGCCTCAATAATCTGATCGCGCTTGGCTTCCGCGGTCACCATTAACACGGGCAAGGTACGTAGTTTTTCGTCGGCACGAACCGCTTTCAGCAGATCGATACCGGTCATACCTGGCATGTTCCAGTCAGTGACCAGAAACTGAAAGTCGCCACTCTTGAGCATTGGCAACGCAGTAACACCATCATCCGCTTCATGGGTATTGGAAAAACCCAAGTCCCGCAGCAAGTTTTTAATAATCCGTCGCATTGTTGAAAAGTCATCAACAATTAAGATTTTCATATTCTTATCCAACGCAACCTCCACTCACCCTGACGGGATTTTCATTTAATCATAGTCTAGTAGGAGTTGAAGGTTCGGCCAGTTCCGGCGCCCAAATCTTCAACTTTTAATTCGAATCATAGTCCAAATTGCTGAAAATACAGAGTTTTTAGTGATTTCACAGCATTCACCCAACACTTTTTAGCCAAGTCGACTGAGAATTGGTCTCTCCCTTAGTCTGATTGCCAACCAACTAGTTTATGGCGCAAGCGCGCTGCCGCTTGACTATGAATCTGACTCACTCGGGATTCACTCACTCCCAGAACCATACCAATTTCTTTCAGGTTCAACTCCTGATCGTAATAAAGTGCCAAGACCATACGCTCGCGTTCCGGCAATAACATTATGGCTTTCATCAATGCCTGTTTTAGACCTTCGCGCTGAATTCCATCGAGCGGGCTGGCAAACGCACTGCTGTGCTCAGATGCGTCTATATTGCTATCTTCTTCGCCAAAGGTTTCTTCATAACTAAACAAGCGGCTGCCATTGGAATCTTGCAGCATTTCAAAATATTCGTTGAGTTCAACCCCTAATTCAGCCGCAACATCACTGTCACTTGCATCGCGCCCGGTGCGCGCTTCAACGGCTGCTACGGCTTGGGAAATACGGCGCGCATTGCGATGAACCGACCGAGGCACCCAGTCACCACGGCGCATTTCATCAACGATTGCACCGCGAATACGAATACCGGCATAGGTTTCAAAACTCGCTCCGCGCGAGCCATCGTATTTTTGAGAGGCTTCGATAAGGCCGATCATGCCGGCCTGAATCAGATCGTCTACCTGCACACTGGCAGGCATCCGCATCATCATGTGATAGGCGATACGCTTAACCAAAGGTGCGTAGTCTTCCACGTTAATCTGAACATCAAGTAAGGTTTTTTTATCGTACATGGCTAAACCATTGACTGCGGCCATTGAGCACCTTCTTATCAGCAACAACCCGACGTTTTACCAACAGCCTTGCGGCACAACTTGTTCCATTCATTGCTTGTTCTGCGCAGCACTGTGAACTAACGCGCATTCGCGGCCTGCAGTAAACGCTCAACAAAAAACTCGAGCCGCCCGCTGGGCGAATTGGGTAACGGCCACTTATCTACAACTTGTGCGAGCCCGCGAATCGCGACCGAGGCTTTGGAAGTGGGTGCAAACTCCAGCAGCGACTTTTGCTTTTGTACCGCTTTTCGTACATTTTCATCGAACGGCACCTGTCCAACAAATTGCAATGCCACATCTAAAAAGCGCTCACACACCATATTCAGTTTGTTAAACATGTTGATGCCTTCCTGTGGTGTACGCGTCATATTGGCGACGACCCGGAAGCGTTGCATTCCATACTCTTTATTGAGCAATTTAATTAACGCATAGGAATCCGTAATCGATGAAGGTTCGTCACAGACAACGATAATGACTTCATTAGCCGCGCGAACAAAACTCACCACGGTATCCGAAATACCGGCAGCTGTATCAATCACTAAAATATCGACCTGATCGGAAAGTTCATTGAAGGCATTAATGAGCCCAGCATGCTCAGCAGCGCTGAGTTCTGCCATCCGCTGCACGCCTGATGAAGCAGGAACAATCTTCATTCCGGCAGGACCGGTCACCAGCACATCCGCCAAACTGTGTGTACCTGCAAGCACATCAGCCAGCGTATGGGTTGCTCTGATACCCAACAGTACATCGACATTCGCTAACCCCAAGTCGGCGTCCAACAACACCACTCTGCGGCGCAATTCGGCCAGCGCAATGCTGAGGTTTACGGATATGTTGCTCTTACCCACTCCGCCCTTGCCGCCGGACACAGCGATCACCTGTACTGGTCGCATTTGGCTCATCTATACATAACTCCAAACCTATTTCTTCGAGTTGTACCCTGTTCCGTGAATACTTTTGAGGGCACACCAATGGTGATCTGAGTATAGATAGGGATTAGCAATTCATCCGACTAATTTCAGTTTCACCCACAAATTACCGTAGTTATAACCGTTACTGTTTAAGAAACCGCCGTTGCTGGATTAGATTTAAGCAGCGCAACCGCTTTCGATACCAGTTGATGCGCGCGTGCCACATCCAAATTTTTGGGGATATCCTGACCATCGGTCGTGTAGGCAATCGATAACCGATTTTGAATCGCAACACCCAAAGCTTCACCAATACTCGCCGTTTCATCCAACTTAGTGAGAATACAGCCTTGAAGGCGCGCCTCGCCGTATGCGTGAATCGATGCTTTGAGCATTTGCACTTGGCTATTGCACGACATCACCAGATAGGTTTTTACCAACTGCTGATCGGCCAGCGCTTTAAGCTGGGCTTTTAAATGTGGGTCGCCGTGGCGGAAACCGGCGGTATCAATTAATACCAACGAACAGTGACGCAGGCTGCGCAATACCGAATCCAGCGGGTTGGCCTCATCCACCACTCGCACCGGCACGCGCAAAATACGCGCGAGCGAGCGCAGCTGATCATGTGCCGCAATGCGGTAGGTATCCGTTGTAATCAGAGCCACTTTGTCAGCGCCGTGTTGCAGTACATAGCGCGCGGCCAGCTTGCCAATGGTGGTGGTTTTACCCACACCGGTAGGGCCGACAAAGGCAAACACCCCGCCCTGCTCGACTATATCGCGGCCGTTAATGGGTAACTGATGCGCAAGATTTGCCAATGCATCCGGCCAGGCATCGCTCAAGGTTTTGGTTTTGGTGCAAGCGCTAATGACCGAGCTAATAACATCTTTCGGTAAGTTCAAGCGCTCAAGGCGACGCGCCACACTGGCCAACACTGGCGAGTTAATGGGCGCAGATTGCTGGCCGGTCAGGCGATCTAATTGCTGCTCTAACAAAAAGCGCATGTCTGCGATTTCGGCCTGCAAATCGGTGAGTTGCGAGGATTGATCAGCACTGTCATCGCCACTAACTTCAGTTTTAAATGACTCTTGCAAACGCCCTTCTTTAAGCAAGGTTTCGCGAAACGAGATAGCCTCTTTACTAAGTGCTGGAGCCGGAGTTGACACCGGAGCAGGCACCGCATCAACTAAAGGGTATTTTTCAGCAGCGCTCATGCCCACCATGGGCCTTTGCGCAGGTGCTGGTGTATTGCGCGGAATGCCCGCATTAACAACGGTATTTTTTCCCACCAGAAATTCTTTGGCGGACTCTTCGGCTTTACGTGCAGCCAGCATACGCAAACGCGCCCTTTCTATATCCTCCGCTAATTGCGCACCGCTCTTACCGGCATTTGGATGGGCGGCACCCCGCTGGGCGGCATCCCACTGATCCGCAACTTGCGTTATAGCCGGTGCCGCTTTGCGTGACGGGCCGGTGCCCAGCGCGCGCGGAGATATATCACCATCACTCAATAAAGGTTCACTGAGCGAAAAGGTCGATTCAGCAAATGGGCGATTCTGCAGTTGTTTGAGCTCGTAATCGGACCCCATAGTAGTCAACAATTCCACCCCTTCCGGGATGCGATTGCTCGAGAGAATAATGGCATCTGGCCCCAGCTCCTGGCGAACCAATTCCAACGCACGGCGCATATCAGCAGCTACGAAACGTTTGACTTGCATATTCAACTCCTACCCATCAGGGCTACTTTTTATCAGCGCCGACACTCGCATCGATACTGATCTGTTTGTTTTCCGGTACTTCGGTATAAGCCAGTACACGCATATCGGGGACACTGTGGCGAACAAAGCGCGACAGCATTGGCCGGAGCGGTGCAGCAACCAGCAAAACCAGTGGCTTGCCTGACAACTCTTGCTGCTGTGCTGCACTGATCAATGATTGCTGCAGCCGATCCGCCAGGCCAGGCTCGATAAATGCGCTGTCATCGGCGCCAGCTTTTTGTGCCTGTTGTACGGTATTTAGCAACAATTGTTCCAATGTAGGTTCAAGGGTGATAACAGGCAGGTTTCTCTCGTTTCCAATGATGTTTTGGACAATTTGACGGCACAGAGCCACCCGTGCCAAGGCAGTAAGAGCGGCGGGATCTTGACTCTTTGCCCCTGAGCCCGCCAAGGCCTCGGCGATGGAGCGGATATCGCGAATAGGCACTCGTTCGCGCAGCAAGTTTTGCAACACCTTGAGCAGTACGTTGATGCTCAAGGTATTGGGCACCAACTCTTCAACTAATTTGGGGGATGATTTAGCCAGCATATCCAACAGCTTTTGCACGTCTTCGTGGCCGAGTAACTCAAAGGTGTGTTGCTGCAGAATTTGGTTGAGATGTGTCGCCACCACGGTGCTCGGATCCACGACGGTGTAACCCAAGGTCTGCGCCTGCTCGCGCTGGTTGGGGCTGATCCAGACAGCATCGAGGCCAAATGCCGGATCTTTGGTTTTGATGCCTTCGAGCGTACCGAACACCTGCCCGGGGTTGATAGCCAGCTCCCGGTCCGGATAGACATCAGCCTCCGCCATGGACACACCCATCAGACTCAAGCGATAACCAGTGGGGTTCAAGTCCAGATTGTCGCGAATATGTACCGATGGAATTAAAAAGCCCATCTCCTGCGAAAGTTTTTTGCGCACACCTTTAATGCGACCCAACAGCTCGCCACCCTGATTTTTATCGACCATCGGGATCAGGCGATAACCCACTTCCAGCCCGATCACATCCACCGGCTGCACATCATCCCAACCAAGTTCGGGCGATTCCGGCGTACCTTGTGGCAAAGCAGGCGCCGAGCGTTGCGGCGCAATGCTGGCGCCACCGCCCGAAGGTTGAGGCTCACTGGCGGCGCGGCTACCCGCGGGAATAAAGCTATTATCTTCAACAACCGCGGGCTGTTGCTTACGCCAATGAATGTAGTAAGCCAGACCTGCACACAATAAGCCCAATCCCAAGAAGGCAACATGGGGCATACCGGGAACAGAGCCCATAATGATCAACATGATAGCGGCAACAGCCAACGCTTTAGGCGAGGTAAACATTTGTCCAACGACTTGTTTACCCATGTCTTCCGAAGTGTTGACACGGGTCACCAAAATGGCAGAAGCAACCGATAACAATAGACCGGGAATCTGAGCGACCAGACCATCACCAATCGTCAGAATGGTGTACTTTTCAAACGCATCGCCAAACGTCAGATCGTGCTGCATCATGCCGATGGAAAAACCACCAATAATATTGATAAACATAATCATGATGCCCGCGACTGCATCGCCGCGCACAAACTTACTCGCACCGTCCATTGCGCCGTAAAAATCTGCTTCAGAGGACACCTCTTTACGACGCTCCCGCGCCTGATCCTGATCGATCAATCCCGCATTTAAATCGGCATCAATTGCCATTTGTTTGCCGGGCATCGCATCCAAAGTAAAACGCGCGCTCACTTCCGATATACGGCCAGCACCTTTGGTGATTACCACGAAGTTGATGATCATCAAAATGATAAACACCACAATACCCACGGCCAGATTGCCGCCGATTACCACATTGCCAAAGGCCTCGATTACCTTACCGGCAGCATCCCCACCCTCATGACCTTCAAGCAATACCACTCGTGTAGACGCCACGTTCAAACCCAGACGCAGCAAGGTGGCAATCAGCAAAATAGTGGGGAAAGCGGCAAAATCCAGCGGGCGCATGGCATAAACCGACACCAACAACACAACGAGAGAAAGCGCGATATTGAAGGTAAAAAACATATCGAGCAGCAACGGCGGGATTGGCAAAATAATCATTGCCAACAGCATGATCAATAATATTGGAATGCCCAGATTGCCACGCCCCATTCCCTGTAGGGAACTTAGCGCAGCTTTGCCGTTAATATTATTGAGCTGGTTAAACGTTGGTAAGGCCATAAGCACGGATTCTTGACGGTTGGATCATTTCTCCGTGATATCGCAAGAAGCATACCGATTTAAGCAATCCGCTGAGGATAATTAACAAGCGTTTATTATTTGACCTATTGATGAGATGCGCATACGATATGCGCATCGCTAAAGGGCATTAATTATGAAAAGTATTTACGACACCAGCGCACCCAAAAAACCCACAAATGTGAGCATTAACAGCGAGTTACTGCGCAAAGCTAAAGAATTTGAGATCAACCTGTCCGCCACCCTGGAACAGGCGCTCGCAGAGAAAGTGAGGCAAAAACAGCAGGAGTTATGGTTGTCAGCCAATAAAAGTGCGATAGATGACTACAATCAATACGCCGAGCAAAACACCAGCCTAAGCGATTCACTGCGGAGTTTCTCATGAGCCAATTCCGCGCCTATAAAAATCACAATCCTGAAAACCCTCACCTACCCTATTTGCTTGATGTGCAAAATGACCTGCTGGAAGGTCTGGATACCCGCATGGTGATACCGTTAATTCGCGAGTCCAGCTTTAAAGGAAGCGGCATAACCACATTAACCCCCAGAATAAATTTGCACGGCGAAACACTACTTCTGCTCACTCCACAAATGTCCAGTATCAGCAAACATTTATTGACCGACGAAGCCGCAAATCTCGTCGACTTTCGCTATGAAATTTTGGCGGCGATTAATTTATTGATTGAGGGATTTTAGGCAGAGTTGTATCTCAATCCTGCTTACCGCTAGCATCGTAACGAAGATCGCGCGGTACGTTGATGTTGCGTGGGTAACTTGGTTTTTCGCCTTTGCCTTTGCGGAAGTTACGCAACTGAAACACATAAGCCAGTATCTGCGCCACAGCCAGATAAAGGCCGGATGGGATTTCTTGATCCACCTCAGTGGTATAAAAAATCGCACGGGCGAGCACCGGCGATTGAATGATTTCGATTTTATGGGCATTTGCAATTTCACGAATTTTTAGCGCCGTATGATCGCCACCCTTGGCAATCAAAATCGGTGTATCCATTGCTTCCGGATCATATTTCAATGCTACCGAAAAGTGTTCCGGGTTGGTGATAATGACATCGGCCTGCGGCACGTTAGACATCATTCGGCGCTGCGCCATCTCCCGTTGCAACTGGCGAATACGCCCTTTCACTTCCGGTTTACCATCGGTATCTTTGGATTCGTCTTTTTGGTCTTGCCGCGACATTTTTAACTTTTTGTTGTATTCATAAATTTGCAGCGGAACATCAATGACGGCGATTAAAATCGTCGTCGCCGACAGTGCAATCGTGGCAAAAATAGAAATTTCCAGCGAGTGAATAATCGAATTGCCAATGCTTTCATCCACCAAGCGAAACATATCCTGCGCATAGAATTTTAATAGCCAGATGGTCGCGCCTAAAATCACAAGCACTTTACCCAAGGCTTTCAACAATTCAATTAAGGATTTAACCGAAAACATGCGCTTAATGCCGGCGATTGGATCCATGCGACTCAGTTTTGGTTGCATGGCTTTACCGCTGTAATTCCAACCGCCCAAAGCGATTGGCCCAACAATGGAAGCAATTAATAACACCGCCATCAAAGGCGCAATACTGATAAGGCCGTCGTAAATTGCACTGGCCAGATGGGCAAGCATGACGTTGGGGTCAAAAATACTGGCGCGATTGAGAATAAAATTTTCGCGGGTGAGTCCGATTAACTTTCCTCCCATAAAATCGGCCGAAAAATAGATACCCAATGCCGCCAACATCAATACAGCGGTAGTGGTTAAATCACGGGATCGGGGAATCTGGCCTTCTTCGCGCGCTTTTTCAATTTTTCGCGCACTGGCCTCTTCCGTTTTTTCCTGACTGCTGTCGTCTTCTTCAGCCATTGCAGCAACCTAGGGTGTCAATGCCAAAGTGCGCAGCACACCAATACCTTCTTCCATAATTTCAAAATACACTGGCAGGAAGTTAGCAAAAGTGAACCACATAAGGATAAAACCAAATATTAGCGTGATGGGAAAACCCACGGTAAACACATTCATTTGCGGAGCTGAACGACTCATCACCCCGAATGACATATTAACAATCAACAATGAAGTAAATAACGGCAAGGTAATTAACAAACCAGCACTGAACAACCAAGAGCCCATATCAACAATCGTCATAAAATGGGCGCTGTTCATCCCTGCCCCCCCAATAGGAAAGGTAGTAAAACTATCGATCATCAACTGTAAAACAACCAAGTGACCATTGCTGCTTAAAAATAATAAGGTCGATAACAGCAGGTAGAATTGCGACAAAATTGTCACACTCACGCCACTAGATGGATCATTCATGGCGGCAAAACCCAAACCCATCTTCATCGCCATAAATTGCCCTGCCAATACAAACACATGCAAAACCACTTGCATTGCAAAACCCAACGCTAGGCCAATCAGCACCTCTTGAACAACCATCATAAAACCCTGTGCCGATAAAAATGAAACCACAGGCGCAGGCGGCAATACCGGAACAATGATGATGGCAGTAAACAAAGTGAGAATAATACGAACGCGTGCAGGGACGGTGCGAGCCCCAATCACTGGCACCGCAAAATAGAACGCACTGATGCGCAACAAAGGCCAGAGATATTGGCCAATAAATTGCGAGAGCTGCTCTTCACTGATAATTAATTCTTGCATGGCACCCGCTACCCGATGAGGCTCTACTTTACCCAATAAGAGATGGTACGCTCGAATACAATCGATCAAACAAATCCATAAACTTGGTAATCAGCCAAGGGCCCGCCATCATCAAGGTAATCAGCGTCACTATAAGGCGCGGCAAAAAACTCAATGTTTGTTCGTTAATCTGGGTCGCGGCTTGAAACATACTCACAACCAACCCCACAATTAACCCAGGGCCAATAATCACTAGCAGCATCATAATTACCAAAAAAAACGCTTCGGCAAATAAGTCCATCACGACTTCAGGTGTCATCATATAGCCTCCGTCATATTCCGTAGCTGGCGGCGAGCGTGCCCACAATCATCGCCCAACCATCGACCAGAACAAACAGCATAATTTTGAACGGCAAAGAAATAATCAGCGGCGACAACATCATCATACCCATGGCCATCAGCACGCTGGAGACGACAATATCGATTACCAAAAAGGGAATAAAAATAATGAAGCCAATTTGGAATGCTGTTTTTAATTCACTGATGATAAAGGCGGGAACCAAAATACTGAAAGGCGTTTCTTCTGGCTCAGCAATAGGAGGATGTTTGGCAATGCCGACAAACAAGGCAATATCGGACTCGCGCGTTTGCGCCAACATAAACGCATGAAATGGTGCCGCTGTTTTTGCCAAAGCCTCTTGCGCACCAATCTGCTGATTGATATAGGGTTGCAATGCATCTTCATTTACCTTGTTTAACACCGGCTGCATAATAAACAAGGTTAAAAATAGCGCGAGGCCAATCAGAATTTGGTTCGATGGCGACTGCTGTAAACCCAGTGCCTGACGCAAAATAGAAAAGACAATAATAATTCGCGTAAACGATGTCATCATCATTAACAGTGCTGGCAAAAACGTCAGCGCCGTCATAATCGCGAGGATTTGCAGAGTTACCGTATATTCCTGGGTGCCATCAGCATTGGTTTTAACCGTCATGGCTGGCAGCCCAGGAATCGCAGGTAAAGCGCCCAAATTGGAGGGGTTGGTTTGCGCGAGAGGTAAACTATTCGCGGCATTATCGACTACTGGTGGAGTTGTGCTTTGCGCAGAAACAAAACCCGCACACAATAACAGCACCAGCGTTACGATAACTCGACAATAATCCCACTTTTTTTCTACCGCAATTTTCAACATGAGGTTTCCTAAGGCGCAGAGTTATTGTTGTTATGATCTGCTGCAGATGATGGCGGAGTTTTTTGTTGCAAGATTGCCATTAACTTGCGGCTAAAATCCGACTGGGAGTCCGCTTTAGTATCCAGCGCAATAGGCGTTTCAAACACATGTAAAGTATTTATATTTGTGGATGTAATGCCCAACAGCAATTGCTGCCCACCCGCATCAATTAATACGATTCGCTCGCGCGTGCCCAATGGCATAGCCGATATCACTTTAATATGCGAATTTGCCGAAAATGTTCCCTGACTGAAACGTTTTACAAACCAGGAAATCGCAAAAATTAAACCGATAATACCTAATAGCGCCAGCGTTACATTCAATAGATGACGGCCACTGCCAATAGGTGCAACATTGGTTTGTGCCGATTGATTGTGTGTCTGGAGGTTGGCTGGTGTAACAGATTTGCTAACGGAGTGAACCTTCGTTTGCTCACTCGCGGGGACAACTTGTGAATCTGTTGTTGCACTGACAGTTGCAACTACTGCAGGTTGTTCGGCCGCGACAGCAGGTTCAACCTCACCTGTCACTGAGGCTTCTTGCGCATAGGCAGGCAAAACCAAGAGCAACAACAACAGCCCTAGCCTTTTAACTACGAGCAATGACACAAAAAGATGTTGCACGGTGACAAGATTCATTCGGTATTCCTAACGCAACTTTTTAATGCGCTCTGCGGGGCTAATAACATCCGTCATACGAATACCAAATTTTTCATTCACCACAACTACTTCACCGTGCGCGATTAAAGTACCGTTGACCAATACATCGAGCGGCTCTCCCGCAAGACGATCCAGTTCAATCACCGAGCCCTGATTAAGCTGCAATAAATTGCGGATAGTAATTGATGTGCGCCCTACTTCCATTGAAATCGAAACGGGAATATCCAGAATCACATCCAAATCAGGGCTACCCGGCGCTTGTTTCGATACTTCGCTTTTTAATTCATCAAATGAAACTGTATTGGCCATGGTTTCATCAACATCCGCTTGCTCAGCCATAGCAGCAGCCCAATCATCAGCCATTGAGTCTTGATCAACATCATCATCAGCCATTTTATTCACCCTTAGTTGCAGTCACGCATCACTCTTTAGTTTTAGTTTCAGTGGCGCCGCGCGCTTTAGCAATTTCACCTTTGGTACCGGTAATATTGTAAGCGCTGCTGCGATCAATAAACTCTCTAATTTTCAAACTCAAAAAACCATTGGATTGCCCCAACTGGGTTCTAAACATAGGAACGCCATTCGCAGTCAGGACATGGTAATCAGGAAATTCAATGGGAATAATATCGCCCGCTTTTAACTCGACAATATCGCGCAAGGTAATATCGCGCCGAACAATATCGCACTCCAAATCCACACTTGCTGAAAGAACATCCTCGCGCAGTGCTTTTTCCCAGCGCTCGTCGTGTTCGTCGCTATCACTTTGCAAACCTGCGTCGAGTACTTCGCGAATCGGCTCAATCATCGAATAAGGTACAGTGATGTGCATTTCACCGCCGCCGCCATCCAACTCTATGTGAAAAGTACTTACCACTACCACTTCGCTGGGGCTAACAATATTTGCTAACGACGGATTCACTTCTGAATGCACATACTCAAAATTGATAGGAAAAACCGCTTTCCATGCTTCGGTTAAATCAATAAACGCTTGATTCAACACCATCTGTACTACACGCAATTCAGTAGGTGTAAATTCGCGACCTTCAATTTTTGCATGGCGACCATCGCCACCAAAAAAATTATCGACTAACTTAAACACCAGGCGCGCATCAAGAATAATCAGTGCCGTACCACGCAAAGGGCGAAACTTCACCATATTCAAACTGGTGGGTACATAAAGTGTGTGAACATATTCGCCAAATTTTTGAATTTGCACTCCGCCGACTGACACATCAGCCGTTCTGCGCAACAGGTTAAACATACTGATGCGGGTGTAGCGGGCAAAACGTTCATTGATCATTTCGAGCGTAGGCATTCGCCCACGCACAATACGATCCTGACTGGTGAGATCATATGCTCTTACCGTACCGGGTTCATTGTCGCCCTCGGTATCTATGTCACCATCATCAACGCCATGAAGGAGCGCATCGATTTCGTCTTGCGAGAGTAAATCTTGCACAGTGGTTCCTTATTGAGATCGGAAGAGCGTCGTGTAGGGAAAGAGTGTAGATC
>CAXAVL010000042.1:0-23615 GCA_963971905.1 uncultured Cellvibrio sp. | reverse complement strand
CGAATGCTACCTTCCAATGCTTGATGTTGGCCGAAAGTTCGCCCGCCATTAATGAGGATGGCTTTGGAGGATTTTTTATTGGTGATGATTTGCCGCCACGCATTGTGAAACAAAACTTCAAAGTCCGGACTGCGCTGTAATTTTTGCGCTTGTGCATTTAATTGCCGCTCACTGGCGGGTAGCAAATAAAAGGCTTCTTTGGTGAGATCTACTGCTGCACTACCCGTGATGCCAGTTTCGGTAGCAGCGGGATCTTTCAACTCGACCCATTTGGCGGGGTAGCGCAATTTAATGTTGCTGGGCCAGTGTTCTTGCCCGGAATCGTCTTTTCGCGCTACAACTATCATCTCAACTTGATACCAGCCCTCGTGCGTTCGCGTTTGTGCTTGAGTGGACAGTGCCAGCATTGCGCTTACAAAAACCGCAGTCACGCCAAGTAATGTTGATAGGTGTTTTATTGATTGAGAAACCATAAATTAATTCCACCAGTAATTGATAAGAGTCGGCATTATTTGCCAGTCATCAAGTGATCTAATAAATCGACAACGGTTTGGATGCGCTTTTCAGTCGCTTCCAAGTCCATGGTAAATTTCAATTGATTGGCGCCTTCCAATTTATAAATGCGCGGCTGGCTTTGAACCAGTTTAACTATTTTGAGTGGATCCACCCGGGTATCGCTGGAGAACTCAATTTTTCCGCCCCGCGCGTTAGCTTCCAGTTTGGTAATGCCGATGGTTTCGGCAGTAATTTTAATTTGCGTAACTCGGAACAAATTTTTGATCGGTTCGGGCAGCATGCCAAAACGGTTGATCATTTCTACTTGCAGGTCGCGCAGGGCTTCTTCGCTGTCGGCATTAGCCAAGCGTTTGTACATCACTAGTCGTGTGTGCACATCAGGCAAATAGTCGGCGGGAATGAGTGCTGGAATGCGCAGATTGATTTCAATCGCTTCGCTCAGTGCTTTTTCTAGATCCAGCATATCCATATAAAGCGAAAAACCGATAGTTTGAATTTGGCCACTTTGTTCATCGCCCAGCAGTTCACCGGCGCCGCGAATTTCCATATCGTAGGTTGCCAGGGTAAAACCTGCGCCCAAATCTTCTGCCGCGCTAATGGCTTCAAGGCGTTTTTGTGCATCATCGGTCATTGCGCGGCGATCAGGTGTTAGTAAATAGGCGTATGCCTGATGGTGCGAACGGCCGACACGACCACGCAATTGGTGCAATTGCGCGAGGCCAAATTTATCGGCGCGATTGATAATAATGGTATTGGCGCTGGGAATATCGATACCGGTTTCGATAATGGTGGTGCACACCATAATGTTGAAACGTTTGTGGTAAAAATCTGACATCACCCGTTCAAGATCGCGCTCACGCATTTGCCCATGGCCAATACCAATGCGCGCCTCAGGAATTAACTCTTGCAGTTCGCGCGCCACTTTTTCAATAGTGTCGACTTCGTTATGCAGATAATACACTTGTCCACCGCGCAAAATTTCCCGCAGTATCGCCTCTTTTATAGTGGCTTCATCGTAGGTGCGCACAAAGGTTTTAACCGATAAGCGCCGCGCCGGCGGTGTGGCGATAATCGATAAATCGCGAATGCCGGCCATCGACATATTTAATGTACGAGGAATCGGCGTTGCCGTGAGCGTGAGAATATCGATTTCTGCGCGCAGTGCTTTGATCTGATCTTTTTGCCGCACACCAAAACGATGTTCTTCATCGATAATTAATAAACCGAGATCTTTAAATTTAATATCGGGCGATAACAGTTTATGGGTGCCGACCACTATATCCACTTTGCCTTCCGCTAATCGCTCCAGTACTTGATTCACTTCTTTAGTGGTACGAAAGCGCGAGAGCACTTCAACGGTGATGGGCCAATCGGCAAAGCGATCTTTTAATGATTCATAGTGTTGTTGTGCAAGTAGGGTGGTCGGCGCAAGAATGGCAACTTGTTTACCGCTATGGCTGGCAATAAATGCCGCACGCATAGCGACTTCTGTTTTACCAAAACCAACATCGCCACACACCAAGCGATCCATAGGTTTGGATGAGAGCATATCTTCCATTACCGCTTCAATTGCGCGCTGCTGATCTGCGGTTTCTTCAAACGGAAAGCTTGCAGAAAAAGCTTCATAAGCAATTTTAGGGTCGGGAAATTTATGACCTTTGCGTGCGGCGCGGCGCGCGTAAACTTCCAATAATTCGGCGGCAGTGTCGCGAATTTGTTCAGCGGCTTTGCGCCGCGCTTTTTGCCATGACTCGCTGCCCAGTTTATGCAGTGGCGCCAGGTTATCTTCAGCACCGCCATAGCGGCTGATTAAGTGCAGACTAGTTACCGGAACATACAGTTTGGCTTCATCAGCGTATTCCAGTGTTAAAAACTCGTTGGTTTGATTGTCGACGGTGATAGTTTCCAAGCCGCGATAGCGGCCGACACCGTGATCGATATGTACCACCGATGCGCCGATTTTTAATTCGGTGAGGTTTTTAACCACCAAATCAGCGTTGTCTTGCGTTTGTTTGCGGCGGCGCTGTTGTTGAATGCGCTCACCAAATAACTGCGCTTCGGAAATTAGCGCAATTTTAGGCGTGGTTTGTAGTAATCCTTGTTCAAGGGGCGCAACGGTGATTGCGAGCTTTTCGTTGTGAGTAAGAAAGTCGTGCCAGCTATCTACCGTTGTTGGGCGAACACGAATGCGGCCCAATAATTCCAGTAAGGTTTCGCGGCGCCCAGCCGATTCAGCACAAAATAAAACCTTACCATCAAATTCCATTAAAAAAGCTTGAATCGCGGCGAGCGGATTCTCCGCTTGCGCACGAATCGGCAGTGAGGGTGTGGCGGCGGTGGCGAAATTGTAGTTGCCGGGCTTTTCTTCCAGCGTTGCAGATTCTATAAAAGTGCGCGGGTAATTTTTGAGGTTGCCAAAAAATTCATCAATCGCCAGATAAATATCCCGTGGTGCGAGCAGTGGGCGCAACGGATCTACACGGCGGCTTTCATAGCGACGCAATAATTCGAGCCAAAAGTTTTCGGCTGATTTTTCAATATCGCCCAGCGCATAAATTTGGGTGTTAGTAGGCAGGTAATCAAACAGCGTGCTGCAGGCATCAAAAAATAACGGCAGATAATATTCAATACCGGGTGGCGATATGCCCGCGCTGACATCTTGAAAGACTGGACATGCTTTGTGGTTGACATCAAAGCGTTCGAGCCACTTTTGTTTAAATAGGCCAATGCCGGTTTTGTTGAGAGGAAATTCTTTTGCTGGCAGCAATTGAATTTTATCGACCTTGTCGATAGTGATTTGGGTTTCCGGATCAAAGGTGCGCAGGGTTTCGATTTCGTCATCAAATAAATCGATGCGATAGGGCAGCTCATGGGGAAAATATCCATCAGCGAACCGCGCACTGCAAACTCCCCGTGCTCGTAAACCGTGTCGACGCAGTGATAGCCCGCACGCTCCAGATTGTGGCGCAATTGATCGGCGTCGAGTTTTTCGCCAACTGAAACCATCAAGCTATTGCCAACCAAATAGGATTGCGGCATGAGTCGCTGCAGTAGCGTGGTTACCGGAACAACGAGAATCCCCTGTTTTATGCCGGGCAATTTATAGAGCGTACTTAGACGCTCGGAAATAATGTCCTGATGCGGGGAGATAGTGTCGTAGGGCAAGGTTTCCCAATCGGCGAGATGTAATACCGGCAGTGGATCTTGCCCTTTTGCAAAAAATGAAAGTTCGGTTTCCATCCGAATTGCGGCACTGGTGTCGGCAGTGACTACCAGGCTTAGGCCTTGGTAGGCCTTGGCAGCATTTACAATCGTAAGTGCTTGGGCGCTACCAAAGAGCTGGCCCCAATAGTGTCGGTTGCCGGACTTGCTCGATATGGGGGGATTACTTGGGAGTTGCTGAGTCATAAAGCGTTTAATAATTATGCATGCAAAAGGTGGAGGGCATTTTACCTGTGTTACGCGGCTTCTTGGGGGATCAATATGTAAATAAAAGCTCACCCAGTATTTACTAACCTACTTAATTAACAATGGCTGTAAATGAGAAGTATTTCCATTGGCGTTTTTATTGGTTGGAATATGGGCAAAAAGAAATAGAATTCCAGGAAAACGCGAGTAAAAGCTGCATCAAATCAATGCATTGCTATGGTGCTTGGTGTAGGTGGCGTTTATAATTCGCGGGTTTTACTAGGGCTTACCAAAACTTCTCAAAAATCAATCTCTTGTGTGTACTTTGCGCTGTTTGGTGCGGACGTTGGCGCAAGTTGTTAGATGAAAGTTACTGGCTCTATGCTCCAGTGGTTTATTTACAGCGTAAATAGGTACTGGCGCGACTCGCATCAAGCACGTCCTCCACAAAGTCTTGTCCAGTTCCCGCCAGGAAGTAACTGGACAATGACAGCTGGTTTATCGCTTGCTGCATCCTCATGGCCTGGGTTACCAGGTTCACATCCACACGAACGACTAGGCAGAGACGTATGATAAAGATTCGTCGAGGATTGGATTTGCCCATTACCGGCAGCCCCAATCAATCTATTGAAGATGGCCCACAGGTTCGCCAAGTAGCTTTAATCGGGTTTGATTACCATGGTATGAAGCCCACTATGGCGGTACAGGTTGGTGATAAGGTTAAACTTGGTCAGGAACTGTTTTCTGATAAAAAGACGCCCGGTGTTATCTACACGGCTCCAGCATCAGGCACTGTTAGTGCAATTAATCGCGGTGATCAGCGTGTATTCCACTCAATTGTTATTGATGTGGAAGGCAATGATGCAGTCGAGTTTGCCAAGTATTCGGCGGCTGATTTAGCTGGTTTGTCGCGTGAAAACGTGCAACAAAATTTAGTGCAATCCGGTCTTTGGACTGCATTGCGTACGCGTCCTTTCAGCAAGGCTCCCGCGTTGGATTCAAAACCCAGCTCGATTTTTGTGCAGGCGATGGATACCAATCCACTTGCCGCTAACCCACAAGTGATCATCGCTAGCAAAAAAGAAGCGTTTGCTAATGGTTTGACGGTGTTGGCGCGCTTGACCGAGGGTAAAGTGTTTGTTTGTCACGCCGAAGGTGCAGATCTTCCCAAAGGGCAGGGCAGCAATATTGTTGCTGAAACTTTTGCTGGCGTTCATCCCGCGGGCAACTCGGGTACGCATATCCATTTCCTTGATCCGGTAAGTGCGCATAAAACCGTATGGACTATTGGTTATCAGGACGTGATTGCTGTTGGCGAGTTGTTTACTACCGGTCAATTAAATGTTGAGCGCGTGGTTGCGCTTGCTTGCCCACAAGTTGAGCGTCCGCATTTGGTCCGCACTCGCATCGGCGCGAGCTTGACTGAATTGACTCAAGGTCAAACTAAGTCCGGTGAAAATCGTGTTATTTCCGGTTCGGTATTTGGTGGTCGTCGCTCTCATGGTCATTTGAGTTTCCTTGGCCGTTTCCATAGCCAAATCAGTGTGCTACTTGAAGGTCGCGAGCGCGAAATGCTCCATTACCTGCGTGCTGGTACCAATAAGTTTTCGGTAATGGGAATTTATTTGTCTAAGTTGCTGCCAGCAAAAGTCTTCAACTTTACGACTTCTGCTAATGGCTCCGAGCGCGCTATGGTGCCGGTCGGCTCTTATGAGAAGGTAATGCCTCTGGATATTCTGCCAACTCAATTGTTGCGCTCATTAATCGTGGGTGATACCGAAGCGGCACAACAACTGGGTTGTCTGGAGCTGGACGAAGAAGATTTGGCATTGTGCACGTTCGTGTGCCCTGGCAAATATGAATACGGTCCAATCCTGCGTAATAACCTTACACGCATTGAGCAGGAGGGCTAATTGATGAGTCTGAGAAAATTACTCGATAGTATTGAGCCGCATTTTCATAAGGGCGGTAAATATGAAAAGTGGTATTCACTTTATGAAGCTATAGATACCGGGCTTTTCAAGCCGGCTGATGTCACTAAATCTACTTCTCATGTGCGCGATGGCATTGACCTGAAACGTATCATGATCACTGTGTGGCTGTGTGCTTGGCCAGCAATGATTTTTGGTATGTACAACGTTGGTTTGCAAGCCAATACCATTTTAGCTGCGACAGGTGCAACGGGTATCGATAATTGGCATGGTGCTTTGACTGCGATGTTTGCTGGTCATAACCCTGACAGCATTTGGGACAACTTGGTACTGGGGGCTGCTTACTTCCTCCCTATATACGCAACCGTGTTTATTGTCGGTGGTTTTTGGGAGGTATTGTTTGCTACCACGCGCGGTCATGAAGTTAACGAAGGTTTCTTTGTGACTTCTATCCTGTTTGCCTTGACCTGCCCGCCTGATTTGCCTTTGTGGCAAGCGGCTTTGGGTATCAGTTTTGGTGTGGTAATTGGTAAGGAAGTCTTTGGCGGTACTGGTAAAAACTTCCTCAACCCTGCACTGACTGGTCGTGCATTCTTGTTCTTTGCTTATCCAGCAGAAATGTCAGGCGAGGCGGTTTGGACTGCAGTCGATGGTTATACCGGTGCAACTACGCTTTCTATTGCTGCTCAGCAGGGTATGGATGCTGTAATCAATCAAGTGAGCTGGATGGATGCGTTTATCGGTTTTGAACATGGCTCGATTGGTGAAACGTCCGCATTGGCATTAATGATCGGTGGTGTTGCGCTGCTGATTATGGGTATAGCGTCAACTCGTATTGTTCTAGGCGTTTTGGCTGGTGCCATATTAACCACGCTGCTTTATAACTGGGCCGGTTCTGGCAGTAGTAATCCGATGTTTCAAATGCCGTTTTGGTGGCACTTGGTAATCGGTGGCTTTGCCTTCGGTTTGTTCTTTATGGCTACCGATCCCGTATCTGCTTCTATGACTGATACAGGCAAGTGGATTTATGGCGCGTTAATTGGCTTCATGGTAATTACAATTCGTGTCGTTAACCCAGCGTATCCAGAGGGCATGATGTTAGCAATTTTGTTTGCGAACATGTTTGCACCTACCATCGACTACTTCGTCGTTCAATCTAACATTAAGCGGAGGCTGGCGCGTGGCTAACCAACAATCAGCAAAATACACAATCATGGTCACCTTGATCATGTGCATTGTGGCCTCTATTTTGGTGGCAAGTTCTGCGGTATTGCTTAAGCCTGCCCAGGTTGCCAACAAAGCACTCGACTTTAAAACCAACGTACTCAAAATTGCGGGTATCTATGATCCGGCACAATCTATTGAGGCTCAATTTGAAAAAGTTGAAGTTAAAATCGTTGATCTGAGCACCGGTAAATTTACCGATGCAATTGCAGATGTAGAGAGATTTGATCAGACCGCTTCTGCTAAAAAATCAGATCTGTCAGAAAAGCTTTCGCCTGAAGTCGATATTGCCAAGATCATCCGTCGCGAAAACTTTGCCAAAGTGTTTTTGGTAAAAGATGAAAATGGTTTGTCCAAAGTAATTCTGCCTGTGCGTGGTTATGGCCTGTGGTCAACCATGTCTGGTTTTATCGCGCTGGATAAAGATTTAAATACCATTCTGGGTTTTGGTTTTTACGATCAAAAAGAAACTCCGGGTTTGGGTGGCGAAGTTGATAATCCCAAGTGGAAACAATTGTGGATTGGCAAGCATGTCTACTCAGAATCTGGCAGTGTGAAATTGAGTGTAGTTAAAGGTCACGTTGATGATTCAACTCCAGATGCCAACTATAAAGTTGATGGTTTATCTGGCGCAACCTTAACCAGTGATGGTGTTAGTAGATTAGTGAAATTTTGGATGGGTGATAATGGTTTTAAACCCTTCTTAATCAACCTGAAAAACGGAGAGGCTTAATCATGAGCGTCAAAGCAAAAGATCTCCTTATTAAACCTATTTTTGAGAATAACCCCGTTATTCTGCAAATTTTAGGTATTTGCTCTGCATTGGCCGTAACCTCAAGTGTTAAGGTGAGTTTGGTCTTGGCGATAGGTTTGACGTTGGTGTCTGCGTTTTCAAACTTTTTCGTATCCTTGATGCGTAATTATCTGCCGAGTAGTGTGCGTATTATCGCGCAGATGATTGTGATTTCCGGTTTGGTAATTATCGTTGACCAAGTATTGAAAGCGGTGGCCTACGATGTAAGCAAACAACTATCGGTATTCGTGGGCTTGATTATTACCAACTGTATCGTGATGGGACGTACTGAAGCGTTCGCATTAAAAAACCCTCCTATTCCCAGCTTTTTGGATGGTATCGGTCACGGATTAGGTTACTCGGTATTGTTGATCATCGTTGCCACATTCCGTGAGCTGCTGGGCGCGGGTAAGTGGTTTGGTATGCAAGTGTTGCCAACTATTTCTGAGGGCGGTTGGTACGTCCCGAATGGTTTGTTGCTGTTGCCTCCAAGTGCATTCTTTTTGATTGGGATTATTATTTGGGCTCTGCGTACCTGGAAGAAAAATCAGGTTGAGAAAGAGTCATATAAGATTTCGCCTAACTCCATCAAGACTCAGGAGATCGCATAATGGAACATTTTTTAAGTTTGTTTGTGCGCTCTGTATTTATTGAAAACATGGCGCTGGCGTTTTTCTTGGGCATGTGTTCGTTTTTGGCAATGTCCAAAAAGATTAACGCAGCAATTGGCCTTGGTATTGCGGTAATTGTGGTGCAAACCATTACCGTACCGGCTAACAATCTGATTTTGACTTACCTGTTGAAAGAGGATGCATTAGCTTGGGCTGGCGTCACCGGTATTGACCTGACTTTTCTGAGCTTTATTTCTTTTATCGGCGTGATTGCAGCAATTGTGCAGATTTTGGAAATGGTTATGGATAAGTTCATGCCTGCACTTTACAACGCGCTCGGCGTTTTCTTGCCACTGATTACCGTGAACTGCGTAATCATGGGTGGATCGCTGTTCATGATGGAGCGTGATTATCGCTTCGGTGAAAGTGTTGTTTATGGCTTGGGTTCAGGTGTGGGTTGGGCAATTGCGATTGTATTGCTCGCCGGTATTATTGAGAAAATGAAATATTCCGATGTGCCTGAAGGTCTGCGTGGCTTAGGCATAACCTTTATCACCGTGGGTTTGATGTCATTAGGCTTTATGTCTTTTGGCGGCATTTCCCTCTAAGAGAGACGAGGAATAGAAATCAATGAATATCGAGATCGTATTAGGCGTGGTCATGTTCACCGCAATCATCATCGCATTGGTGGTGGTGATTCTTGTGGCGCGAGCCAAGTTAGTAAATAGCGGCGATGTGCAGATTCTTATCAACGATGAGAAAACGATTACTGTGCCCGCTGGTGGTAAATTGTTGCAGACACTGGCCGCTAACAACGTATTTTTGGCATCTGCCTGTGGTGGTGGTGGTAGCTGTGCGCAATGTAAATGTGTGGTGAATGAAGGTGGCGGTTCAATTTTGCCAACCGAAGAGCCCCACTTTAATCGTCGTGAACAAAAACAAGGCTGGCGGTTGAGTTGTCAGGTTCCTGTCAAGCAAAACATGACTATTCATGTACCGGAAGAAGTGTTTGGTGTTAAGCAATGGGTTACTACTGTTGAGTCCAATCCTAACGTTGCCACTTTCATTAAAGAGCTGACCTTGCGTCTGCCTGAAGGTGAAAGTGTAGATTTCCGTGCGGGTGGTTATGTGCAGCTGGAGTGCCCACCGCATCATGTTAAGTTCTCTGACTTTGATATCGAGCCTGAGTATCGCGGCGATTGGGAGCGTTTTGGTTTCTTTAATCTGGAATCAAAAGTGACTGAGCCAGTTATTCGCGCTTATTCGATGGCAAACTACCCTGAAGAAAAAGGCGTAGTAAAGTTCAATATTCGTATTGCGACTCCACCGCCTAAATCACAAGGAATTGCACCTGGTCAAATGTCTTCATTTGTATTTAGTTTGAAGCCGGGTGATCACATTACAGTATATGGTCCATTTGGTGAGTTTTTTGCCAAGAAGACCAACGCTGAAATGGTGTTTATCGGTGGTGCTGCAGGTATGGCGCCTATGCGTTCTCACATTTTCGACCAGCTACGCCGCCTGAAAACTGATCGTAAAATGTCTTTCTGGTACGGTGCGCGCTCTTTGCGTGAACTGTTCTACAAAGAAGATTACGACATGCTGCAAGCTGAGAATGAAAACTTCAAATGGCATGTAGCTTTATCTGATCCTCAGCCTGAAGATAACTGGAACGGTATGACAGGTTTTATTCATAACGTACTTTATGAAAACTATCTGAAAGATCATCCGGCGCCAGAGGATTGCGAGTTTTATATGTGCGGTCCGCCAATGATGAATGCCGCGGTGATTAAGATGTTGAAGAGTCTGGGTGTTGAAGACGACAATATTTTACTCGACGATTTCGGCGGTTAATGAAAAGGAAAACGAGGCTGGGTAACCGCCTCGTTTTTTTCTTTTGTTGGTTGGTATTTTTAATGTGAACTGAAGGCTTTATGGGCTAGGGGTTAATTATGGCTGTTCTTATAGTTACCTTATTGGTGATGTTATTTGTGGCATTTGCATTGTCAATCAATGTGCTTGCAGGTAGAAGACCTGTATCCGGTTCTTGCGGTGGTGTAGGTAAAGCGTTGGGTGACCCAAATTATGTCTGCGATTTGTGTGGTGGTGATGAGGCAAAGTGCGCTGAAGAAAAAGCAAAGCCATCAATGGTAAAGAGTGACAATAGCGATCTTTCATACGATGCCAGCAAACAAAAGGAATAGTTGTTGCTAGACTAAAGTCATCACAATCAATCCTGTCATTCGGTTAAGGGGAATAAATTGACTGGTCGTAAAAAATCGGCAGATCACAATTATGATCTTTTAGTTATAGGTTCCGGCCCATCGGGCGAAGCTGCAGCTATAGCGGCGGCTAAGGCAGGAAAGCGAGTCGGAGTAGTAGAGAACAGGGCGGTTGTCGGCGGAGGTTGTGCACATAAGGGAACAATTCCTTCTAAATCACTCCGCCATGTGGTTAAACAAATTATTCAATTCAAAAGTAATAGTTTGTTTCGCGAAATTGGTGATAGTCGCCGCTTAACCTTTCCGCGTGTGTTGCAATCTGCGGCAAAAGTAATTCCTAAGCAAGTCGAGTTGCATACCAGTTTTTATGTTCGTAATCGCGTTAATGTGCATATTGGTCAGGCGTCATTTATTGATACCAATACGGTGAGCTTGCTGCAATTAGATGGTGGCATTGAAATTATTTCTGCTACCAATATTGTGATTGCTACCGGTTCAAGCCCTTATCGCCCCGCAGATGTTGATTTTAATCACCCTCGTGTGTATGACAGCGATACCATTCTGGAAATGCAACATACGCCGCGACATATCATCGTTTACGGTGCCGGAGTTATTGGATGCGAATACGCTTCGATTTTTTCTGGTTTGGGCATGCGGGTTGATTTGATCAATAACCGCGAGCGATTGTTATCTTTTCTCGATGATGAAATCTCTGATGCGTTGAGCTATCACCTGCGCGATAGCGGTGTCACGGTGCGTCACAGTGAAGAGTTTGAAGCGATTGAAGCAAGTGATTCTAGCGTGACTTTATTCTTGAAGTCCGGTAAACGCCTCAAGGCCGATGCGATTCTTTGGTGTAATGGTCGCAGTGGTAATACTGATGCATTGAATCTTGAAGCGGCAGGCCTTACGGCAGATCATCGCGGTAATTTAAAAGTCGATAATTGCTACCGAACAGCAGTTCCCAATATTTATGCGGTAGGTGATGTGGTGGGTTGGCCAAGCTTGGCCAGTGCGTCTTATGGTCAGGGGCGTGCAGTATCGGGTGGTATTTTTGGTGATGGGTGCCAATTGGTGCAAGATGTCCCCACCGGCATTTACACCTTGCCAGAGATTAGTTCAGTGGGCAAAACCGAAACTGAATTAACACAGGCGAGAGTGCCTTACGAAGTTGGGCGAGCCCTATTTAAAAATACAGCTCGCGGTCAAATCAGCGGTGAAGATGTAGGCATGCTGAAATTATTATTTCATGTCGACACCTTGGAAATTCTCGGTGTGCATTGCTTTGGTGCTGAAGCAGCCGAGATTGTGCATATTGGACAGGCGATTATGACGCAGAAGGGTGGAGGCAATAGTATTCACTATTTCCTCAATAATATTTTTAATTATCCCACCATGGCTGAGGCGTATCGTGTTGCTGCACTGGATGGCGTGAATCGAATTAGTCGTCGTTAGTTTGTCTCGGTGGCAGCAATAAAAAAGGGCACGAGTGATCGGGCCCTTTTTTATTGAGTCAAATTTGTGTATCACCCAGTGCTGATCTTACTCGGCTGGATTTACCTTTGGATGAAAGTTTCGCACGCAGTGAATCACCGTATTGCTATCAAAATAAACGGTAAACTCTTGATATTTCCAGCGTGAAATAGGTGGCTGACCTTTAGCGGGAATCTCTTCTAATGGTGCGCCAAACAGCGCTTTAACGCGCTCTTTACTCATGCCTTTGGTTGGCATGTCGATAAGCACTTGGTCTTTGGCTTGCTCACCAACAGGAATGCGAATTTCTTCTGCGGTTACGTAATGGATTTGAGTGGCAAATCCCAATGAGCAGGTTAGGGCGATACTAAGGAGTTTGCGCTGAATCATGGCTGATAAAACACCTTGGTGCATGGGTTAACAGTAGGGTTTATTGCAGATAGTGTTGGTTCTTGCGACGTTCGGCCATTTGCGCACGCATGATTTGTTGGCCGATTAACTGCTGTTGCGCATCGGTCACGCTATGAAATTTTGCCGCAATTTGATATTCGCCGGTGTTACTTGGTTCACAGCGAATGATTTTTGCAAAAAGCACCATGCCTGCGTTTCTGGGTAAAAATATCAACCTCAGGGCGATATGGGAGTTGGCTTCTAGATGCCTTGAGCTGCCAAAAGCGATACCGCCTTCACTCAGATTTACTTGTTTAATCGTTTTGGAGGGAGGCAACGGCTTGGAATCTTGCATCAGCTGTTGGCTGATAATATCTATCTTGCGGTTGAGGTTATGCAAGTACTCCCCAAGTGCGCGGCTGGTATCTTTGATTTGGTGAAATAGGTGAGCGTTGTCATTATCGAGCTTGCGCAACTCGGCAAAGAGTTTGAGTGAGGCCGTATTAGGGAACTGCAATTCAGCCGCAGCGGTATTTGCAGTAATCTCATCAACCTCTTTGAATTCAATGGCGATACTTTCATCAATACGAAAGTAACTACGACGCTCACTCATATCCTGAATCTTCCAAATTTTGTGATGCAGTAAACATAGCACAGCCAGCGATATGTGGCGCAGCTTTATCGAGTGCTCTAGCGGTTTTGCTTGAGCAAATGGAGCCAATTGGGTTTAATGCGCCCATGCTAAAAAACATCCCCCTTTATATCGGCTTGCGCTATACCCGCGCCAAGCGCCGCAATCAGTTTATCTCCTTTATTAGTGCCTTCTCGTTGGTGGGCATGGCGCTGGGGGTTATGGCATTGATTATAGTGCTGTCGGTGATGAATGGGTTTGGTCGCGAAATGCACGAACGTATTCTCAGTGTGATCCCCCACGGTTTTATCGATCAACTTCCCGCCTTGGACGATTGGCAAGCGTTGTCTGCCCAAGTTAACCAACATCCGCAAGTTCTTGCATCCGCCCCCTATATTGCCAGTATTGCCATGGTGAATTATGCCGGTGGGGTTGATCCGATAGAGCTGCAGGGCATATTGCCTGAAGCAGAAGCGCAGGTATCAATTGTCGATCAGCGTATGCTGGTTGGTTCGATGGCACAGTTGCAGCCAGGTGAGTACGGCATTGTCATGGGGCGTATTTTGGCTGCCCGATTAATGCTGACACCTGGCGATAAAATCCGCATTATCTCGCCTGAAGTCAATATCACCCCTATGGGTGCTTTTACCCGCTCGCGCAGTTTTACCCTGGTCGGTGTATTTGAAGTGGGCGCGCAGGTGGATAGCACGCTAGCATTAATTCACGTTCAGGATGCGCAAAAATTCTTGCGTAAAACCGGTGTGCAAGGGCTGCATGTAAAAACTGACAATATGTTTACTGCCGCAAAAGTGATGAGTGAACTGCGCGTTCAATTGGGTGATAACTATAGAGTTAAAGATTGGAGTCAAACTCAGGGCAGCTTATTTCAAGCCGTGAAGATGGAGAAAATTGTCGTAGGTGCACTGCTGATGATTATCATCGCCGTGGCGGCGTTTAATATAGTGTCCAGTCTGGTGTTGATGGTGGCCGACAAGCGCTCGGACATTGCGGTGCTGCGCACCATGGGTGTCAGTGCGCGACAAATCATGGCTATTTTTATAGTGCAGGGCAGTGCGGTTGGTTTTTTCGGAACCTTTATCGGCACAGTTGTAGGCTGTATTGTCGCCTCTTCGTTAACACCCATTATGAATGCAGTTGAATCAATGTTGGGTATGCAAGTGTTTGACCCAGATGTGTATTTCATCACTCAGTTACCGTCTGTTTTACTTTGGCAAGATGTCGCATTGATTTGTGGTGTCGCATTGCTGCTCAGTTTTATCGCCACCCTTTATCCAGCCTATCGCGCTGCACAAATTGAACCTGCGGAGGCTCTGCGTTATGAATAATTCCACTCCTGTTTTAATTTGTCAGCAGGTCAGTAAAAGTTATCGTCAAGGCGCGCTCTCGGTCGATGTGTTGCGCAATGTCAATTTCCATATTCAGCCCAGTGAGCGAGTGGCGATTGTCGGAGCATCTGGTTCTGGCAAATCCACCTTATTAAATATCCTCGGCGGTTTGGATGTGCCTGATGCTGGCGAAGTGAGTGTCGCGGGTGAGCGTTTATCGCACCTGAGTGCCGATGAACGCGGTCGTTTGCGCAATCGCAGTTTAGGTTTTGTGTATCAGTTTCATCATTTGTTACCGGAGTTTACTGCACTGGAAAATGTGGCTATGCCACTCTTAATTGGTAAACAACCCATGGCCATTGCCAAGCAGCGTGCGCAGGAATTATTAAGCCGCGTAGGTTTAGCCAAACGGGTTGATCACAACCCCTCCGAGCTTTCAGGCGGCGAACGTCAGCGAGTTGCAATTGCGCGTGCGCTGGTAACCAACCCTGCTTGTGTTTTGATGGATGAACCAACGGGTAATCTCGATAGCCACGCAGCAGAGGCAATTCAAGCGCTCATGCTGGAACTAAACCAATCGATCGGCACCAGCTTTGTGGTGGTGACTCACGACCCGCGTCTCGCCGCGCGTATGGACCGCACCCTCACGCTCGTCGATGGTGCGCTGGTTGGCGCAGAGGCTAATTAATGTTTAACCGCTATGTTTTTTTGGTGGGTACTCGCTATGGTATTGCGCAGGGGCGTAATCATTTAGTCTCATTTATTTCGCGTTTATCCACTGCGGGTTTGGTGATTGGTGTTGCCTTGTTAATTTTGGTGATGTCGATTATGAATGGATTCAATAAAGAGCTGCGCGACAATATTTTAGGTGTTATGCCACAAGCGATGATTTATCACCGCTACGCGATTGAACATCCCGAGCAATTAATTGCCGATTTGAAACAGCATCCGCGTGTGGTCGCCGCGTCACCTTTTGTGCAATTGCAGGGGCTGTTGAGTTATCAAAAAAGTGTCGCACCGGTGAATATTTTTGGCATAGATGCTGAGCAAGAAATTACGACATCCAAGCTGCCTCAACTTCTGCCCCCTGGCACTTTGGAGCAGCTAGCTGTTGCTGAAGCCGGTATTGTGATAGGTCGCGGTGTCGCAGAAAAATTACAAGTGGCAGAGGCTGATTCCATAAGTTTGATTATTCCTGTCGAGGGCAATTCCTCGCCGCGCGTCAAGGTTGTCACTGTAATCGCCATTTTTGATACCCATAGTGATGTCGATAATGCACTTGCCTTGATGGATATTCAAACCGCTGCTGATCTAGCAGGTTACCCTGGTCAAATTAGCGGTGTGCGTTTAAAGGTGGATGATGTGTTTGCGGCACCGGAAATCGTGCACAACATTATGCAAACGTTGCCAGCTGATTATTATGGCTCCAGTTGGATGCGCACTCACGGCAATGTGTACCAATCGATTCAAATGTCCAAAAATTTGGTTGGTATGTTGTTGTTTTTAATTATTGCTATTGCCGCATTTAATTTGGTATCCACCTTGATTATGGTGGTGGTTGATAAACAGGGCGACATAGCCATCCTGCGCACCATGGGTGCATCTACTAAGGAAATTATGGCGATTTTTATGGTGCAGGGCGGTTTGATTGGTTTGATCGGCACCTCAATTGGCTTAGTTCTGGGGTTGACCCTCTCTTATTTTGTGACGCCAGTGGTGCAATTTATCGAGAAAATTTTTAATGTTCAATTTTTGCAGTCCGATGTATATCCCATTACTTATTTGCCATCGGAAATGGTTGCAGCTGATATTGCCAAGGTGGTTTTTACGGCGTTACTAATTAGTTTTTTTGTGAGTCTTTATCCCGCGTGGCGCGCCAGCAAAATTCAACCCGCAGATGCGTTGCGCTATGAATAGACGCATGCACGGCTGAAGTTCTAGTTTTATATCAAAATTTGTTAGTTGGTTCCTGTTTTAAAAAAAGTCGAACTTGCGTTGGCTAAAAGATGTACTTATTCTTCCTCTCGTCGACTGTTTTGAAGTAAGTTTGTCTCCCTCCTATATACGTTAATTTCCCTGATGCTAGATACTGTTTTTATTATTAGGGGATTTTCGTACATTAAAATGACAACGTTGACAGTTGAATGTCGGCGAATATATAGAGGCTTTAGCCTTCTGCAACAGCCAGTGACGGTGAGAGAGTTTTGTTGCGATTCGTCAGCTCCATTTCCTTAACTAACGATAGATAAAGGATAAATAACGTCGATGAAAAAACTAATCGCTCTGGGCGCATTGATTAGTGCAGCCCTAATATCCACCCAAGCTTTGGCGGTGAACTGCGCAGGCATACCGCAATGGAATAGCGGCAGTGTTTACACTCAAGGCAATAAAGTTCAGCATTTAAATCGCGGCTATACCGCGAATTATTGGACCCAAGCGAATAACCCCACAACCTCATCCGGCCAATGGCAACACTGGACAGATAATGGTGTTTGCGATGGGGCCACATCAAGCGCAGCGCCCAGCTCGAGTGTCGCGCCGAGTTCCAGTGCTCCAAGTAGTTCGCGCTCATCAACACCCAGTTCAATCGCGCCAAGCAGTATTTCCTCTTCATTAATCGCCAGTGCTGGTTCTTGCCCTGCGTTTGTGGCTGGAACCGCTTACGCTGCGGGTGCAGTGGTGACTAATGCCGGAGGCGTTTATACCTGCAAGGTCCCGGGATGGTGCTCATCTACTGCAGCCTGGGCTTATGCGCCTGGGACAGGTAGCTATTGGCAGCAGGCGTGGACGGCTGGCGGTAATTGCCCAGGTACCAGTACATCTAGCACTAGCACCTCTCGCTCGAGTTCCAGCAGTTTGGTTCCTTCATCCAGCTCATCCAGTGTGAGCACTTCTCGCTCCAGCGCTTCCTCTGTTAGCAGCAGTTCTGTGGCACCGGGCAATGCAAGAGATTTAGTAGGCTACTGGGAAAACTGGCATTGGCCAATGGAAGAGATGACTGCAATTCCTAACTACACCGTGTTGAATATTTCATTCCCGCGCATCAATGCAGATGGTTCGCTATTTTTGGGCAATGAGGGTGGATATCAAAACAATCCAACAGCACAACAAATTGCCGCCGCAAAAGCACAAGGCAAAAAAGTATTGCTATCAATTGGGGGAGCTAACGCGACATTTGTCCTGAATAATCAAACTCAGGAAGATAATTTCGTAAATTCCTTTATCGCAATCAAGGACCAGTTTGGTCTGGACGGTATTGATATTGATACCGAAAAAGGCTTGCACACTAACCCTAATGCGCAAATTAATTTAACCAATCCGCAATATTCAGCCGATTATCTTGCGCGCGCTATCAAACGTTTGAAGGCGCGTTATGGTGCAAGTTTCTTACTCACTATGGCTCCGGAAACTGCTCACACCATTGGTGCTAATCTCGCCAATAACTGGTTGGGGCAATACAACTGGGGTGTGTATTTGCCCTTGATGAATGCACTGCGCGATGACATTAGTTGGGTGCAAATGCAGTACTACAATACAGGTTCCATGCCAGGTAAAAACGGTCAGTTCTACAGTGCGGCCACGCAAGATGGCTTAGTTGCCTGGACGGAAGCGCTGATTGAAGGCTTTGCGATTGGCAGTACCGGTGTTAGCTATCTTGGATTGCCGGCTAACCGAATTATTATCGGTCTGCCCGCATCATCATCGCCAACAGCCGCTGGTAGTGGCTATACCAATCCAGCAGTAGTAAAAGCAGCGATGCGTTGCTTGCGCTCTGGCGATTGTGGCAATGGATACAAGCCTGCCAAAACCTATCCGGATTTGCGCGGCATTATGGCTTGGTCAACCTATGAGGATTATCTGACTAACTATGCATTCTCTAATAGCTTGAGAAATTGTGCGATCTTGAATCAATGTAATTAATGGGCGCTTAAATAAAAATCCCACTCATTGTGAAATGAGTGGGATTTTTTTCGCCGTGTTATCTTGCGCGGAAAATATTTAATCTACTGCGGAAGAATTTGGAGTCTGACGACCTTTATAGAGTGGCTGCCATTTGAAATCGGTTGCCGAACGCCATAACCATTCAATCGGGCCGTAATAAAAATGTGTTAACCACCAGCGGCAAAATAAAATCTGTAATCCAAAAATTGCAAAACATAAGAGTGCATTTGTGCCAGGTGAGGTTTTGGTAAACAGCCCCAAGCCAATGTTAAAGAAAATAAAGACACCGAAGAGGGTTTGCATCAAATAACTGGTTAACGCCATTTTCCCAACCGCAGCAAGCGGCATTAACCTTGCTGGCCATCGCGGTTTGAGCATTAGTAGGCTAATGCCGGTGATATAGATGAGCGTCAGACTAGCATTAAAAAACTCCAGCATAAAACCACCCAGCCATCCGGCCAAGGGTGTTTTTTCTACATTAATTTCTAACATGAATGTAGTGATTCCGAAGCCCACACCTAACAAAAGTGTGATAGCTACTACCCAGCTACTTTTTTTCAAAACGTTTTTAAAGAGCGTTGCCTGATTGGCAACATTCTCAAACCACTGCATGCGTCCAGCAAACATACCTAATAAAAAGAAACCAAGCGTAATAAGCAGTCGGCCACTGTTTATTTGATATATGTACTTATCACCCATGGCAGCAATATTGTGTTTAATCATCTCGGTAAAAGAGCCTTCGCTCAGGATGGCGTAATATTCTGCCCCTGCTATTTTCTGGTCAAAATCCAGCAGTGTTAATTTGTCGCGCAGCAGAATTGAAATAAGTTCGGCGAATTTGGTGGGAATATTGAGTACCAGCAAGCCCCCAATAATTAACAGTGCCTTGTTGCTGAGGTTGCGCAAAAATAACAGCAGCAATCCAAGCGGAACATAAATTGATAAAATGTCCGCGCGCCAAAAGGTGTGATGCAATAAACCAATGACGCCTAAAATAATTAAACGCCAGCCGAATCGGCTAATCACTGGTTCTTGGCGGTTGATAAGCCCTTGAATTTGGATGTAAAAGCTTAAGCCAAACAGGAATGAAAAAATGGCAAAAAACTTACTGAGGATAAAAATCATGTAAGTTCCAATGGCGATGCCGCTGCCGAGATCTTTATAAAGTTGGTAGGTCTCTTGTGGCAGTGGGCCAGCGGCATACCAAAAAATCATATGCGCATAGAGAATTCCAAAAAGGGCAAAACCACGCAGGACATCCAGTGTCACTATTCGATCCATTTTTTGTGGTGGCTGTATAAAGGTGTTGGATGCTGTCATAGGTGATTCCTTGCGCCGCTGGTAAAACCGGTCGCTAATGACCGGCGATTGAGAAATGTATGGTTGAGACACCATATCGCCTTGTTTTGGATTCAGTTGTTTTATTTTTTTTATAAATGACTAGTTAAACTGCAATTCTCGCGGTAACTCTACAATGACTGGCTGTTTGGTATTGGGGCAAACAAACTCAAGGCGATAGGCCAATAACTGTAAGCCGGAAGAGGATTTGGTGCCGTACAGTTTATCGCCCACAATCGGGTGGCCGATGTTGGCAAGATGACGGCGAATTTGATGTTTGCGACCCGTTTCGATATGCACGTCGAGCAATGTTTTATTATTCTCCACGCGCAGCTTTTTGATATGAGTAATTGCGGATTTACCATCCAGCTCATTATTCAGCGTCTTACCCTCAGCGGGTAGGTCGCAATCATCCACCACCCAGGCTTGATAAAACTTACGCATATCGCGCGCTTGAAACAGGGCGGATAATTTCGCGGCACTTTGGCTGTCGTGTGCGAGAATAATTAACCCCATCGCATCGGCATCCAAGCGATGCACTAAAAAACATTCGCGTTGGCGCTGGCCGTCATTCGGTTGGCCATTCACTTCAACCCACCGTAAAATGCTACAGTGGTCGCCCCATTGGGAACCTTGGGAGAGCATGCCCGCAGGCTTGAACCAAATACTGTAATTGCCGCCGTCGTAAATCAGATTGGCACTTTCAGGTTTGCGTGCAAGCACCTGCTCATCGTAAAAAAATTGGATTTTTGAACCCTTGTACAGCACCTTGGTGGCGCGGCGTAAGCGCAGTGTTTTGCCTTTGAGTGTCCACCAGACGGCACCTTTGTTCATGGCATCTTTAATGCGCTGCTTGGACAGGCCGGTGCCTTCTGCTAACAAATCCAGCGCGGTTTGTTCGGCTTTAGTCACGGTGAATTCGAATTTTTGCGGTATTTCAAATGAAGTATCAGACATTATTTAGCTTTAATTAAGTGAGAAAATTGTGGCGGTAAAGGCAACTATTTATAAAGCGAACCTGAGCGTATCGGATATGGATCGCAATGTGTTTGGCGATTTTAATTTGACTATCGCCCTACATCCTTCAGAAACCCTTGAACGCATGATGGTGCGTATTCTAGCCTTTTGTTATCGCGCTGCGGAAAATTTAACCTTTACCAAAGGTTTGTCTTCCATGGAGGAACCGGATTTATGGCTGAAACACGACAATGGCACGATTCTGGAGTGGATTGAAGTAGGTCAGCCAGCGCCAGATCGTTTGAAAAAAGCCTCGGGTCAAGCACAGTCCATTCAACTGTTTAGTTACGGCCGTGGCATGGATGTCTGGTGGAAACCCAACAGCGCGGCTATTCGCGCTCTACCCAAGGTGAGCATCCATTATTTTGCTGCCGACGAATTACAGGCGTTAACTGCGCTCGCGGATAAAACGATGAATCTCTCAGTGACGATTACTGAATCCATCGCCTATGTTTCTACCGCGACAGACAGTGTGGCGATTACCCTACGCGAGATGGAGTAGCTGAAATGACCATACCTAACATGCCCTTATCAAATATGAATGCGCCTTTGCTGGCGATTGTGGATATTACCCTCGATAACGCCCAACAATTTTTAATAGATGAATCCTTTAATCGCCCGGTCGTCGTCGATTTTTGGGCCGACTGGTGTGGCCCCTGTAAAAATTTAATGCCAGTGTTGGAAAAACTTGCCAACGAATATGCGGGCGGTTTTTTATTGGCAAAGGTCAATGCAGATGATCAGCAAATGATTGCATCGCAATTTGGTGTGCGCAGTTTGCCCACAGTTATGGTGATGCAAAATGGTCAGCCAATCGATGGTTTTACTGGCGCTTTACCTGAAGTGCAAGTGCGTGAATTGCTGGCCAAGTATTTGCCCAAAGCGTGGGAGGCGCCGCTACATCAAGCGCAAGCGCTAATGGTGGCAGAGAATTTTGCCGACGCATTACCTTTGCTGCGCGAGGCACATGAAGCATCGCAACAATTGGCGAGTATTGCGCTGTTAATGGCGCAGTGTCATGTGGCGCTTAATCGAACTGATAATGCAGAAGCGATTTTATCCACGATTAAAATGACCGATCAGGATGCACTTTACGAACAGTTAACTGCAGAAATTGCACTGAAAAAGCAGGCTGCCAAAACACCGGAATTAGCTGCATTGGAAAATGCTTATGCCGAAGCACCGCAGGATTTAACTCTGCGTTATCAATTGGCTTTGCAGTATCAGCAAGAATCTCTGTATCGCCCTGCGTTAGAGCATTTATTGGATATTATTCGCACTGAGCGCAATTTTGCCGAGGGCGAGGCGCGCAAAACTTTTACCGCAATTATTGCTGTGTTAGGAAAGGCGGATCCACTAGCGATAGAGTTTCAGCGCAAGTTATTTACCTTGCTTTACTAGCCTTTACCTCATGGTAAATGGTCGCTGCCAGCAAAAGTGGGTACACTGAACGCCTGTAAAAAAACCGTAACGTGAGCGCCCCAAGAGGGCCAGCCCCTTAATGGCAGCCACCATGCTGCTAGAGGATTATGATAGACAATGAGTAAGCGCTATTCCCTGATCGCATTCCTGGCCATCTGTTTGGCTTTGTTCGGGTGTGGCAAAAACAGTCAGGACGCGACTCCCTTGCCCGAGTTTTGTACAAAAGACGGTTCGCGGCTTTATATTAAGCAAGGCAAACTCCGTATGGAGATTATGCCTAAAGTGGCTGGGCGCGTTTCGTCTTTGCGATACGATGGCCATGAGCTGCTGGTGACCGATGCTGATCAAAGTAATATCACTGATTGGGGCACGGTATTTTGGTCTAGCCCTCAAGCTGAGTGGAATTGGCCTCCGATCGATACCCTTGATAGTAAACCTTACTCGCTAACAACGGATGATGAGCGTGTGGTGTTAACCAGTGAGGTGGATAAAAAAACTGGCTATCAATTTACCAAAACCTATCTACCTACTGGCGATGATCGTATCGCCGTAACTTACCGCATCACCAATCACAGCGATCATGAAAAAAATGTTGCCCCGTTAGAAGTGACGCGGTTACCTCCGTCGGGTGATTTATTTTATCCGCGCGGTGACTCTGACCCTATTAGTGGCATTTTTTATCCGTTGGATGTGCAAAATATTGGTGAGCTGACCTGGTATCACTACGACGCAAAAAAAATTCGCACCGATCATCACAAGGTGATGCAGGATGGCAAAGAAGGTTGGGTTGCCTATGTCGATAAAGGCTATTTGCTAGTCAAGGAGTTTGCTGATAACCCTCCCACCGCTATAGCCACGGGTGAGAGGGAAATAGAAATATTTGCACACGTAGAGCATATTTTCATTGAGATGAAGCAGCAGGGCGCTGTAGTGGCGCTGGCACCAGGAGAGTATCTGGAGTGGACAGTGATTTGGCATGTGAAAAAACTGCCAAATGATTTAGCAAAAAATCCTGAACCTCAAGCGCTTGCTGCCTATGTGCGCAGTTTGCTGTAAACAGCTTGGATTGAAAGTTTAAAAAAATCGCCGCGTATTTTAGCGGCGATTTTTTTTGGTTTTTAAACGGCGAATGCGATCAGCTTCTTCTTTTTCGATTCGTTTTTTCTCGTCTTCTGCTTTGGCGGTCGCCACTTCCATTTGCGTCATTTCAGGTGTTTCCCAGCTAATTGGCCCGAGTAACCCCGCACGTATTTCGGTGATTAATATGGACGACACTTTTTGCAGATCCACGCCGCCACCTTTGCGCGTGCAGCCGCGTTTGATGCCGATGGCATCGAGCACTTCCAAATCT
>CAXAVL010000041.1:0-24108 GCA_963971905.1 uncultured Cellvibrio sp. | reverse complement strand
GGTTAACTGTGGATAAAAACAGCGAGTTCATCTTAAAACTTCCCCGTACCCGAGCCGCTGATATTGCGCGGTTCAGCGTAATAGGCTTGGCTGTATTCAAAGCTGGTCAGGTAGCGCTCATCGGTGATGTTGTTGAGATTGAGGCCGAGGGCGATGTGATCGTTCAATTGATAACGGGCAAAGGCATCGACCAGCGTTAATGCATCCTGTTTGATCACGGTGCCGCGCAGATAAGTGTCTGAACGGTATTCGACAAAGCTGCCCAAGGTTAAGGCCGGTTGCCACTCAGGGTTGAAGCTGGCGCTGAGTTTGAGCGATTGCTTCGGGGTAAAGGTGCGCGCCACTTCGCCCTTGTGATCGTCCACCGTGAGGTTGGTGTAACCCAGCGTCATCTTCAGTTGATCGGTGACTTGCCCGGCCAGCTCCAGTTCAAAACCTTGGGATTCATAGTCCGCACCGCCGTAATAAAACTTGCCGGTCTCCTCGTTAAAGCCCAGTTGAATCGCAAAGTCTTGTAATTCAGTGGCAAATACCGCGACCGATGTGTTCAGCAAGCCGTCAAAAAATTCGCCTTTTACACCCAGCTCTTTGTTCACCCCGGTGGTGGGGGCGAGGCGGTCGAGTTGTGCGTCCAATTCGGTTTGCGGGGTGAAGGTTTCGGTGTAACTGGTGTAGGCGGTCAGTTGTTGGCTGATGTCGTAGGTCAGACCTAGGTAGGGCACTAGCACATCTTCGTCGGTGTCTTGTGCGGCGCCGTAACTGCTGCCGCTGCTGGTGTAGCGCGCCGCGCGGGTACCGGCCAGGAGTTTTAGGTCATCGCTCAGGCTGAATTGGGCCGCTGCATAAACACCGGTTTGCTTATCGGTAATATCCGCCCCTGGGCCTTCGTCGACAAATGACATGGGTTGTGTAACGCCAGTCCATGTCGCCATATTCTCGATCGCTGGGAAGCCATTGGTGTAATCGTAAAAGGCGTGCTCCAGTAACTCGTTTTCTGCCTGATTAAAGCCCAGCACAAATTTGTGGTTAAGTGCCCCGGTACTGAAGCTGCCAGTGGTGGCCAGATCAAACTGTTTTAGGTCGCTTTCGCGATCGTACTTGCCGGCGTAGCCGCTCAGGCCACTCATGTCCTCATTGAGGGTGCCATAGATGTAAAACAGCTCCTGGTCGCCGCGGGTTTTGGTACGGGTATAGGTTGCTTTGGTATTCCAGCCGTTTTCCCAAGTGTGATCCAGCTCCGCAAAACTCTTGGTGGTTTGCACATCCCAGTAGGCCCAATCGGCTGAGCTGCTCAGTGAGCGGTCAAAGTTGGTCATGTAGGTTTCGCCGTCATCGCCCAAATAGGTCAGGGTCAGGGCGCCCCACATAGGGCTGTCGGCCTCGCTTTTTTGGCGGCTTATACCAGCGGTCAGCAAGGTATTAAGCCCCAAATCCGCTTCAATCACGCCATAACTGGTAGACAAATCCTTGTGGTAGTCCTGCAGATAAAAATCCTTACTTTGATCACTCACCACTGCGCGGGCGCGAATACCACTGGTCAGTGAACCGGATGCATCCAATACCGCGCGGGTATCGTCCCAGCGCCCGCGAGTCAGGTTGAGGCTGGCTTGGGTATCGGCGGTGGGGCGTTTACGTACCAGATTGATGGTCGCCGCCGGGCTGCCCAAGCCGCTCATCAAACCTGAAGCGCCGCGAATAATTTCTACCCGGTCATAGAGCGCCATATCGATATCGCCCTCCAGCAAATCCCAGTGCAAGGGGCTACCTAAACCATCCACTTGAAAATTATTGATATCAAAACCGCGCGCCTCAAAGTAAGTGCGGTCGGTCTCGGAGCGTTTTACGGTGATGCCAGTGGCGGTATCCAGCGCTTCATTGATGGTGCTGATGTTCAGGTCTTTAATCTGGGCGCTGGTAATCACCGCGACCGATTGCGGGGTCTCGCGAACACTCAAGTCCATTTTGGTCGCCGTGTTCATGCTACCAGTGGTATAGGCGCCGGTCTGTTCAGTGGTATTGCCCAAGGCATTGGCTTCAACTTTCACCGTCTTGAGCTTACCGGTTGGCTCCTCGGCAAAGCTGGTAAGAGAAGTAAACAAAAGGCTGGTGATGATGCTGGCAAGCAGGGTTTTCGGCTGATTCATGGTGGTGTGGCTCTCCCGTACTGATGAATAGGGTGCCATTGTATTTATAAATGATAATCAATATCAAATGGTATTTAATTCTAAACGATATTGGTTGCTGTATTGATGGGTAAAAAACTCCGGCTTGAATAAGAAACGGGAGCCGAAGCTCCCGTTTAACTGGTCTACTGGTGCCTGTGAATCAGACGCGGCAGATTTACTCTGGAGTATCGAGTGCCGCCTCAGCTGCGGCAATTTCGCGCTTGTATTCTTCGATCTTGGCGCGAATTTTCTTGGCATCTTTAAATGATGGATACAAATGTAAAAAGCGCTCGTAGTAGGGGATTGCATCCTGCTTGCGCCCCAGCTCTACCATAATGTCGCCGAGGTTCCAGTAAACTGCGGTGCGGCGCGCGTCCAACTCCACGGTGCGGTAATACCATTTCAGCGCTTCGTCATTTTCATTCATGGTGTCGAGTACATAGGCGTAATTATTGACGATGGTTGGGTTGTACGGATTTAACCGAACTGCTTCCGCCCATTCGCTTTTTGCTTGTGCGTATTTCTTTTCTTTAAAAAATTCCATCGCCGATGCGTTTAATCGCCGCGCTTGGTTTTTGCGTTCTTCCGAGGTTTTTGCTGCAGTGCTCGATGTTGCATCACCTGTGGCGCTGCTGCTTGCTGCCGCACTTGTATTAGTCGTTTGCGCTTGCTGTTCTTTTTCCAGGGCGATTTCCAACTCCAAGCGGCGGCGCACATTTTCAGACGTGTCTTTGCGCAGTGAGGTTAATTCGGCTTCGATCCGTTGTGAGTCAGCAATTAATTTTTGATTAATGGCCGCCGCAGCATCGCTATTAATTTTAAATACAAAATCACCACCCTCGCTGCCGAGCAAATTACCGAAGGAGGGCGTTTGTTCTGCATAACTGGATACCACTGGCGCGACATAAGTACCCAGCTCGGAAGCGGTGACGTATCCGTTGTTGTCGGTATCGGCTAAACCATCCAGCGCTTGTAAAAAAGTCCAGGTAAAAATCGAGTGTCCGCCGGGGCCGCCGTCGGCGACTTGTTGATCGGCGCCGCCTGCGGTGAGAATCTGCCGCGCTTTGCGCTCGGTGATTTGATTAATGTAATTAAGCGATTGCCCGATGCTGACGCCCGCACGTGTCAGCGCGAGGCCGCTGTAACAAGAGTCCATCACAAAATACACATGTTTGGCGGGAATAAGCGCAGAGAAGTCGTTAATTTGCGTCATGCTAATGCCGCGGTTTTGGAATTTATTTGTGTCCGCATCGACGGGAATTAAATAACCCAGTGCTTTGCCATTGGGCAGGTCGCGGGTCATACCGTGACCTGCGTAAAAAACAAAAACGCGATCATTTTCTTTGACAAGATTGGGGTCTGCTAGTTGATAGCCGAGCACCTCGGTAATCCGCTCGGAGGTGGCCTCTTCATCATAGAGGGTGATGATATTTTCTTTTTTGAACCCCAATTTAGTTTCAAGCCGCGCAGCAACTGCTTGTGCATCGTTTACCGCGTATTCCAGTTTTGGCCAGGATTGGTATTGATTAATGCCAATCACCACTGCCCAGCTGGTGCCATAAAATTCGGTTTTGGGCGCTTGAACTTTTGGTAAGCCCGTTGAATTTTCGCTGAAGCTGCGACCGTCGAGTGTGACTACCCGGTAGCCTTCATTGGCCAGTGCGGTCAGCAAGGTTGGCAGTGCATTGACGGTTTGTTTGTGGATATCGTGAAATAACAAAATCCCTTTTTTATATTTTTCCAATTCACGCAGGGTGCGGTCGGCAATAGATTCCGGAATCGGGTCGGCCCAGTCCATGGAATCGATATTCCACATCACCGAAATCATGCCCTCTTTGCTGGCAAGTGCGTCCAAGGCTTTGTCGCGCGAGCCATAGGGCGGTCTGAATAGTGTGTTGGCTGAGCCCTGGCTGTTACTGATCAGCAAATTCGTTTTGGTGATTTCGGCTTTGCGCCCTTCATCGGCGAGTTTGGTGAGAATGCTGTGGCTATAACTGTGATTGGCAAGTATGTGGCCTTCAGCAATGATGCGTTTGGTGATTGCATCATTGCGTGTGCTGGTAACTGCTTCGCCATCGGCTTCACCCAAATTTCTCCCCACCGTAAAAAAGTAGCCGTTCACTTCATACTGTTTGAGAATGTCCAACACCAAACCGGTATTGCGCGCATGGGGGCCGTCATCAAACGTGAGTACCACAGTTTTTTCGGGCAAGTCGTTGCCCCACATAATTTTGGGGGTCGTCTCGGTCAAGGCATCTTTTTTGGTTTTGCTATCGTTTTCACCGCGTGTCATGTAGCGAAACAATTGTGCTTTTTCCTGCGCGTAGTGACGCAAGAGTTGAGCAGTATCAAACTGGCTGTTGAGAAAACTAATGTAATCAAGCCAACTCTCGTACTGCTGCCCACGTGTGGTTAATTTATCCAGCGCCTTGCTGTAATCACTGCGGTATTGATCAAATGCTTTTTGATAATCTGCCGCAGCGCGTTCCAATTTGACGAGTTCCTGCGCCGGTAGTGCACGGGCTTGTTCCAACGCTATTAACTCATCATAAAGATCATTAAACGCGAGTAAATCGGCGGGGTGTGATTGCAGTGTTGTTTGGGTATAGCGAATGAGTGTTTCGCTGGTCTGCGTCAGTTTGGGTGATGACTGCTCAGCCTCGGCCTGTGCGATTAATTGTTCTATGCCTTCTTGCTTCACCACATACGCATTGCGCGCGGCAAAAATATAATCAGAGAGCGGATCATTGGATGGGCTTTTGTCGAGCAGCAATATCATCGCCCGCTGCGCGGTGACAATATCGTCCAGTAATTTTTCAGTTGGGATTGGATTGCTTGTGGCGCTAGCGTGTAATGAGTTGGTTATCACTACCAGTATTAGCAGAATTTGTTTAAACATCACCCTGTATGTTCCTCGCTATTATTGTTTGCCGCAGTCAGGCGTATGGTGAAAATGACTGCATTCCGTAGAGTCCTTAATTGCTTAGCGGGCGATGGCAAGCCGCGCTTCAACCCAAGGCTGCACTAGTGTGCCACCATTGCATAAATGAATGCTACCTTTGTGCAGCGCGGCAATTTCTTGTACAAAACTCAGGCCGAGGCCAGAACTTTTCCCCGCGCCCTCGGCGCGAGCCAGCGAATAAAAACGCTCGTAAATACGCGGCAGCGCGTAATCTGGTATCCAGGGGCCTTGGTTTTGAATCACTAATACCAGCTGTTCTGCTTGTTGTTCTATATGAATCAAAATGTCGCTCTGGCTATTGGCAAAGTTCAAGGCATTATCGAGCAAATTGCTAATGGCTTGCAGCAGTAAAAAACGATCGCCTTTTATTTCAGCAATGTTGGGTGGTGCGGTAAACACTAATTGAAGTTGTTTTTGTTGTGCACGGCTGCGTTTGGTATCGATTTCAGCACTGACTAGTTGGGCTAAATCCAGCGGCTCAGGGTTATGTAATTGATGGGTGTTTTCCAGTGCGGCCAATGCCAGTAAGCGATCAATTAAATCCTGCATGCGGTGTGCGGAGTGAACAATGTTGTGCAAAAACTTTTGTCGGGCATTGGCCTCCATGCCGCCTTCTTCCAATAACTCGGCCGCACCGCGAATGGCGGCCAGCGGGCTTTTCATTTCGTGGGTCAATGTGTGTACATAGTTTTCAATATAGGCTTTGCCTTCTAATTCGCGGCGCATAGATTCAGTTGCCTCTGCGAGTTCTGCCAGTTCTCGCTCGTGTAATTTCGGCGGTGTTACACGCTCACCTTGCCTGACTTTTTGCACGTAAATTGATAAGAGACGAACAGAGTGAGTGAGCCAATAAGTTAAGAGTGCGCCTATGGCCAGGGCGAAAATTAAAATCAAGCTGCCCTGGGTTAACAGTTGGGTGCGGGCAAATTCAAGAAAGGGCACGCTGCTGGCATTGGGTTGCACCACAGTGAGCACGCCAAATAAATCGCCATTGTTAAAAATAGGTGCGGCCACGTGCATTACACTGGTTAATTCATCATTCGGATCTATACGCGTAGTGCGCGCACCGTACTGACCTTTGAGCGTTTTGCTTACATCCAGCCAGCGCGAATAATCTTTGCCAATTTCATCCGGGTCGGTATGAAAAATCACTCGACCTTGGCGGTCGGTGATGTAGCAGCGCATATCCGATGTAGTTTTTTTAACATCCCAAATAGATGCATTGAGCTGGCGCTGCTGGTAGCGGGCGATGGCCTGGGTAAATTGCTCGCGATTAAATTGATTGTTATGCAGATCGCGCACCACCAGTTCAGCGAGCAGGTTGGCGGTATCGATCAGTGCGTTCTCGGCTGACTGGCGCACAATGGGCCGCAATTGGTTGGCTGCATTGCTAAAAAAAGTAAACAGGCCAATGCCGACCAATAAAAAATACACCAGAAAAATGCGCAGGCTTAATTTCACTCAGGGCAATCCTTATCGCGTTTGGCTAATGAATGCTGATGCTATAGCCCATACCCCGGTGGGTTTTAATGGGGTCGGTATCGCTATTGTCAGTGGCATCGCGCAATTTGGCGCGCAGGCTTTTGATATGGGTGTCCACCGCGCGCTCAAAACTGGATTCGGGTTCATCCCACACTTTATCCATTAATTGGGCGCGACTAAAAATTCGTTCAGGGTGTGCAAGCAGTACACGCAAAATTAAAAATTCATAGCGGGTAAGGTTGATGATTTTATTGCAGTAACTGACTCGCGCTTTATCGATTTCGACACAAAACTTTCCCTTTTGCCAAGGTGCTTGGGTTGTTGGTGCTGGCGCGATCTCCTGGGCGGAGGCTGGCGTTGAATTTTTTTCTGGCGAATTGCTGGGCGTTCTATTCGCTGCGGTGCCAGAGCGCTTGAGAATAGTTTTAACGCGCGCGCTGATTTCCCGTGGGCTAAAGGGTTTGGTGACATAGTCATCGCCGCCGATTTCCAAGCCGATAATACGGTCAACTTCTTCTTTGCGCGCGGTTAAAAACAAAATAGGCACATCTGCATATGGCTCATTGCTGCGGCGAATGGTTTTGCACAATTCAAAGCCATTTTGATCGGGCAGGCCAACATCGAGAATAATAAAATCCACTGGCTGCTGCGCAAGATATTGCAGGGCACTTTGCGCCAGTGATTCCCAAGTGACTGCAAAACCTTCTGTCTCCAATGCGTAAACCAATGTGTCCGCAATAGCGGGTTCATCTTCAATAATTAATACGCGGGCTTTCATTGCAATGATTTATCCAATACCTGATGACAGTTGCGGCTACAAGAGCGCTGCATGTACAACATAACGCAGCGGGCCGCCAGAGTTTAATGCATGGAAAGGATAGCAGGTGATCAGGGTTAATTCTGCGTTTTGTTGCTGCAAATATAATGACCGCTTGCTGCTATCGACAATTTCCATTTGCTCGATTTTATAGCGGTAGCGGTGCCCGTCGCTATTTTGTAATTGGATTACATCGCCTTTTTGTAGCTTTTCCAAAAATACAAAGTGTGTATCCCGGTGGCCGGCAATAATCGTAGAGCCCGGTTGACCCGGCGCTGCACTCTGGTCAAGTAAACCCGGCCCAAATGCCAATGCCTGGCCACTGGTGCCTGCGAGCACGTAGAGTGTATCGCCCGCAGGTGTGGTGAGTGCCGCAACGGGCCAAGTGTCTGCCCAGCGCCAGGGTTTGCTGTTTGTGCCGGTAGCCAATGTGTGCTCCCATGCTTGCGCAATTAACAATTGTGCAAGCATGGCTTTAGCGCTAATCCAACTGGCTTTTATTAAACAGGCCAGAGCCACTATTAACAGCAATCCCGCACATAGGTTTAACCAGCGGTTGCGCTGTGCAAATTTGCTCTTACACATAGCGTTGACTGCGACGGCAATAAATTGTTAACGCGCCGTATGCCAAGAGCATACACGCACCAATCAACCACAATAATTCAATGCCGGTTGCGGTAGAAGGGTAGGCCGCTGTATGGCTAATAGCTGTGCCTTTGGGTAATAGATTGGCGACATTTTGTTTGGCGATATCGGTTTCTGGTGCGCGACTGATCACTTCCTCAACGGCGACAAAACTGGTGAATTGACTGACGAGTTGATGGGTGAATGCGACATCAATTATTTCGCGTTTAAGCGTGTCAGGATTGGCTTCATGCCGCATGCGTTCGCTGAGCGATTCAATTTTGGCGCGCGCCCAGAGGCTTGCGATTCCGGTTGCATTGTTATTGGTGGTGTCGCTGTGATCCTGAGGATAAACATTCCTGCTCCAAGTCGAGTGACCTTCGCCAATAATGCTGATTGTTGCGGGTAAAGCGCTTAGTTTTAGGGCGAGTAAAATTGGCTCACCCACATAGAGATCGGGAATTTTTTGTGGATAAATATCGGCGTGAATAGTATCGGGAAAAGTGACCCGTATATCGCGCAACAAGGGTTTTTCCAGTTGCGTAAATAAAGTGCTCATCGCCGAATTTACATCGCTTAATTGGCTGATCAGTGTTTGAGTGCCGCGTCCTAGCTCTGCTGCTTTTTTCATAAAATAACCGTTAGGTGCGGAGCCTATGCCCACGGTAAACAAACGGCTGTCACCGAGCAATTGATGAATAATGCCAAACAGCTCATCCTCATTGCCCACTGCACCATCGGTAATAAAAATCACCTGACGCAAATATTCCGGGTCGCTGGGTAATGTCAGTGCGCTGCGCAGAGCGGGTGCCATTTCGGTGCCGCCGGTTGCTTGCAGGCTATTCACAAAGTTGACTGCCTGTTGTTTACCGCTGGCAGTTGCCTGCTCAGACAGTGCAAACAGTTTGCTGTGAATTGAATTAAATTCAATGATGTTAAAACGCTGCTGCTCGGTTAAATGTTCTATTGCAAAAATTAAACTGGCTTTGGCTTGTGCGATAGATTCGCCGCCCATGGAGCCAGAGGTATCGATAATAAAAATAGTTTCGCGCGCTAAAATAGTTTCATTGCTGGGATTCTCCGGCGGCATCAACATTAATAAACCGTAGTAACTGCCATCGACCTGATCGACAAAAAAAGCCGGTGTTGTTTCATTGATGCTGGCAATTTTCCAGCGCAATTTAAAATCTCTGTCCATCGGTACATGACTATCTTTGGTGGTGATTTGCCAGGCATTTTTATCTTCTTGCGTCACTATGGTATGGCTATTACTTTCAATACTGCTCAGGTGTTTCACATTATTAATCTGCACATGAATACGCGCCGGATTGGCGAGCTCTGCCGGCAAATCTTGCGCAAAAATAAAATCGCTGCCCAACGATTCAGCCAGGTTGTTAGCGGCAGGTGGAAGGTAGCGCGGTGTTAAGGTCATAGGAAAATAAAAACTGAATTCATTGCCGGTGCGGGTCAGGGTTTCGATATAGGTTATCTCTACCAATATGGCTTCTTTCGGGGCGATATTGGCTACTTGTGTGGTGAAGAGATTGGCGCGCTGCTGTTCAATCAGCCCCGCGTGTTTACCCTGTTGTAACGCCTGTTGATAAATTTTTTGCGCCTGTTGTTTTTCATGGATTTCGCCGTTGATCACCCGCTCGCCAATGAGCAAGGTCATTGCATTAATCGCGGCATCTTCCGGCAGCGGGAATACATATTTGCCTTCTACAAATGTATCGGACTGGTTGTAGAACTGCTGCCGTACCACCACTCGCGCAACGGGGCCGGTAATTTTCACCTCCACGTCGGTGCCGAGCAGCAGGGCGGGTTGGTAATCTTGATCGGCTGCGCTGCGCACTAAAAAACTGCCGCTTTCCGGCCCGCTGTTATCGGCGGCCTGCAGGCCGCTACTGAATATGAGTAATCCACACAATAGGCTGAGGTAATGGGTAATTTTCATTGACTGCTCCTGTCGCTAATAAAATGGCCTTGGTCTTGGTCAAGTGGGCCGACGAGAGACAGATTAAGTAACCAGTGTGAGGAAACTATGTGATTAATGTGTGGCTCAGGTGAAGATGGCATTAACAACCCTGGCTTGGCGCTTGACTCACCCCGAGTAACCTCGTACCTTGCGCGCCCGAGGTGTCTGATGGGTGTTTACTCTGTAACCAGAGTGCGCCAGGATCAGAGTCAATGGGAAGTCGGTACGTATCGCTCGTATATTAGTGGCGATGCAATCCCGACACTGCCCCCGCAACGGTGTATCACGATTGTTTGCAATCGCTGATGAGTCCGATACCAGCCTCAAACCCGGAGCAAAGCTCTTTTAGTTCACGATGTCGCGGAGGGCAACATCGGTGGAAATCTGTATTTTTTGAGTCTTTGGCTCATCGCAGGCTTTTCCGCTTTCCCTCCCTCATCCCATTTAGGATTGAGGAATCTCATGTTTAGCAAATCATTTTCTTTTAAACGCCCTGCTTCTTTTACATTGGCCAGCCTGAGCGCGGCGATTATCGCGCTTACATCCACTCACTCAATCGCTGCCACTAAAAAAGCGGACGATAAAAAACTCGAAACCGTTTACGTCAGTGCAACGCGCAGTGAAACTGCGCAGATGCCAGTGGCGACGCAAATTAAAATTATTAGCGCCGAAGATATTCGTGTTAGCGGCGCAAAATTATTGTCAGAAGTCTTGCGCACCCAAGCGGGCATTCAATTAACCGATTCCGATGGCAGCGGCGCACGCAACGTCACTGCTTCTATGCGCGGTTTGTCGGGCGCTAATAATGTGCTGGTATTGGTTGATGGCCGCAAACTGAATAATCCATCACTCGCTGCACCGGCATTAAATACAGTTGCATTAAAAGATGTAGAGCGCATTGAAATTGTGCAGGGTAGTGCGGGCGTATTGTATGGCGATCAAGCTGTCGGCGGCGTCATTAATATCATCACCCGTCGCGCCGTTGTAGGTGAGGTGCACGGTTCAGTAAGCGCAACCGGCGGTAGCGATAATCTTGAAGATTACACCGCGAGCATCAACCAGGGTTTTGCCAATGGTTTGAGTTACTCTGCCTCGGCACAAAAACGCAATGCCGATAATTATCGCGATAACAATCAAAACGCTTACGAAAATGTGTTAGCTAATGTGCGCTACGATTTTGCGCAGGGTTTTGTGTTTGTTGAAGGGCAGACAATTGATGACGAATTAAATCTTGCGGGTTACCTATTGGACTCTGAAGTGATTGTTAACCCACGCAAGGCTCGCACACCGAGTAATTATGTAAATCAAAATACGGATCTTGCTCGTATTGGCGGTGGATTAAATTTGAGTGAGCATTGGGAGTTACTTGCCGAATTCGCCGATCGCGATGAGAATACAGAATCTTTCTACGGCTATGGTGCTCCGACACTCGGCAATATGCGGGTAAAAAATATTACGCCACGCCTTGTGGGTACTTTGCCTACCACAAAGGGTAATGCGCTTGTAACCTTGGGTTATGATCAGGTTGACTCGGAATATACAGTACTTGATTGGGGTACTGATATTGAGCAAGTGATTGATGCTTATTATGCGCAATTGATTTATCCACTAACACAACAATTAAGCCTTAGTATTGGTGCGCGGACTTCATCAGTGGATGATACCAATCACGCACTGAGCACACATCACAATGATGATGTGACTGCCAATGAATTGGGACTTAGCTATCAATTAAATAATGGTTGGCGTGTATTTGGCCGCTATGCTGATGGTTTTCGTTTTGCAAATGCGGATGAAAATGGTTTTGTGCTGCCGAGTGTAATGTTTTTGGAAACGCAAACCAGCCATTCTGGTGAGCTGGGTGCAGAGTGGAGCAGCGAGCGTGCGACAGTGCAGTGGTCGTTGTATCGCATGAATCTCGATAATGAATTGATGTACGACGCAGTGATTGTAAATCCTAATTCATGGAATGGATTTGGTGCAAACGTCAATCTGGATTCATCGCGTCGTCAAGGTATCGCGATTGATGGTCAGTTAATACTGAGCGATGAAATTCAATTGCAAGCAAATTACACTTACACCGATGCGGAGTTGAGCAGCGGCAGTTTTGCGGGTAATGCAGTGCCTAATACTGCGGAAAACCGCGCAAACGTTGCTTTGGTATTTACTCCTGTGCAGCAGTTAACTGTATATCTGGATTCCAGTTACACTGGTTCACGTTATCGTTCAAGTGATAGTGCAAACGCGGGTGAAACATTAGCTCCGCTAGTGCTATTTAATTTGAATCTTACTTGGCAGTACGAAGCGGTTGAGTTAACTGGCCGCATTAAGAACCTGACTAACGAACGGTATGCGGGCTTGTATGGCTTATCACCAAGTGCTGGTTACTATCAATACCCACAACCAGAGCGCAATTATCAAGCTAGTATCACCTATCGTTTTTAATTAATTCGCGTAGGGTGGGTGGAGCGAAAGCGATACCCACTGTTTAATTCAATGTACCCATTTTTCAGCATGGAAAACCACTATGAGCGATGAACATAACCAAGGCGATGAAAAAGCCAAGCGCCATCAAGAGCGCATGCAACAACGCAAAGAAATTGTCGATGCAGCCATTGCACGTGCCGATGAAGAACGCGGTGTGGTGATTGTGTTAACCGGCGACGGCAAAGGTAAAAGCTCATCGGGTTTTGGTACTGCTTTGCGCTGTTTGGGGCACGTTTACAAAGTCGCAATTGTGCAATTTATTAAAGGCACTTGGGAATGCGGCGAAAAAAACTTTTTAACCGAAAGTATTTTTCGTGGTGCTAGCCCGCAGTTGGAATATTTTGTAATGGGTACAGGCTTTACTTGGGAAACCCAAAACGCTGAACAAGATAAACAAGCCGCAGAAGCGGTGTGGGCAGAATGCGAACATGTATTTCGCGATCCGAGTATTCACTTGGTACTGCTCGATGAGTTGACCTATATGCTCAATTACAAATATATCGATAAAGATAAAGTGATCGCTGCAATTCAAAATCGCCCGCTAAATCAAAATGTGATTATTACCGGGCGCGGCGCAAAAAAATATCTGGAAGATTTAGCGGATACATTCAGTGAAGTGAAATCGGTTAAGCATGCTTTTAATGCTGGGGTTAAAGCGCAAAAAGGAATTGAATGGTAATACCAATTTAGTGTTGTTGATGTTTTATTTATCGCTGTTGTGCGGGTATGTATAGGCTGTGCAAGCGGGTATCTTTTCAGTTAAGCTGATGTGAATAATTATAACTATATCCAAAATTATAACGGTCATCACAAATCAACGACTGAGAGAATCAACATGCACAACAGTTTCAACACTATGTCTTTGGTGGCCTTTTTATTTAGCGTTTTGTTGGGTTTACAAGCTTGCGGAGGCGGCGGTGGCGGCTCTACATCTGCGGTTGCCAGCAGTAAAGCTTTATCGGTAGCTCCATCCAGCTCAAACGCCACAAGTGTATCGGTAATGAGCAGCAGTGTGCCGTCCAGTCTTAGTAGCAGTTCTTCATCCAATGCGAATAGCAGTTCTGTTTCCCAATCTTCCATGTCAGTCCCGGCGGGCAATCCGGGTATGCGCAATCCCGATGGCAGTATTCGCCCAGCACATACACCTAATGCCGCTCCCAATATCATCAACGTAGTCACCCGCGCTGCGCAGCTGGGTTATACCATCGACCTTGCCAACACCAACAATGACGATAACCCGGGCATTCAGGCGGTAATTAGCGATGCAGCTACTACTGCGGGCAGCACTGTGTATTTTCCTAACGGTACTTACAATTTGAACAGTGTTTCAGTGTCGAGCACAACAGTACACATTGTGATGGCTAAAAGCGGTGTAAATTTGGAAGGCGAAAGCCGCGATGGCACAGTGTTTTTGTCCAATATAGATGCAGGTACCGGCGCGACAAATTATTACGGTATCCGCATGTTGGGCGTGAACAATATTGTGTTGAAAAATTTCACTTTCACCAACGCCTGGAACAAAAACTATTCCACCAATACGAATACAGCTAACCCTGATCGCGGTGGTTTAAGTTATGTGATTGCAACCGGGTATGGCAATTCTGCTGCGGCCTACAACATTACCATCGATAATGTTGTAGTAGAAAAATATATCAAAATGGGTGTGCGTATTGCCGCCGGCTCCTATGATGTAGTGGTAAAAAATTCTATCGCCCGCAATGCGACCGATGTGGCCGGTGGCGGAGCCGGTTATGGTTTTGTGATTCAGGGTAGTACACATTTAAGTGCAGCAACCAATCCCTATTTGGGTGATGCTGCAAAAGACACTTATTTTGTTACGCTCGATGGCAACAAAACCGAAGGTGAATACATTCGTCACGCAGTGATTATTCAATACTGGGCGCATAATAATCTCATCACCAATAATCATTTTGTGAATAACCAGCTCGATGCTATTGATCTTCATGGTGAAGATGAATACGCCAACGAAGTGTCTTACAACACCGTAGTGAATTCTTATCGCGCCGGAATTGCGCTGGGTAATTCCGGTGCAGGTCACGATAAAAGTGGTATTGATAACTGGATTCACAATAACGATTTAATCGGCTGTAACTGGGGCATTAGTGTGCAATACGGCACGGCAAAAACCACTATTGAAAACAATCGTATTCGCGACAATACCGCCAATGCGGTGAGTTCTCCCAGAGGAATCTGGCTGGGCAATAGTGACGGTTCTGTGGTGCGCAATAACACCATTAGCAACAACACAGTGCCAGGCTTTGTTGCGGTGGCGCTGAGAGATGATGCTGCCGAAGGTGAATCACCTGCGGGTGGTCCAATTAATTGGACTATTAGCGGAAATACTGTGATCAACAGTGGCACTGAGTTTGCTAACACGTCTACTTATGCAACAGGCAATAATATTCAAACGAGTTGGTAAATAAATACGACTTGTTTGTGAGCAAAGTTGTTAATGCTAATTATTTAAAATAAAAGTGGGTGTTGTGTGGTAAGTAAAACCTTAATGGTGCAGGGCACAACATCCGACGCTGGTAAAACCACACTCGTCGCCGCGCTCTGCCGTATTTTAAAAAAGCGCGGCATTTCGGTGGTGCCGTTTAAACCGCAAAATATGGCTTTAAATTCTGCCGTTACTGTCGACGGTGGCGAAATAGGTCGGGCACAAGCGTTGCAGGCGCAGGCTGCTGGACTTGAGCCGCACACCGATATGAATCCTATTTTAATTAAACCCACTAGCGATACTCGCGCGCAAATTATTGTGCAAGGGAAAGCCGTCACGGATATGGAAGCGGCGGTTTATCACGATTATAAAACCCAGGCGATGGGGCATGTGTTGGATTCCTACGCGCGCCTGCAACAGCAATATGAGGTGATTTTGGTTGAAGGGGCAGGCAGCCCTGCTGAAATCAATCTGCGCGACCGCGATATCGCCAACATGGGATTTGCTGAAACCGTTGATTGCCCGGTGATTTTAATTGCTGATATAGACCGCGGCGGTGTATTTGCGCATTTGGTGGGCACATTGGAATTGTTGAGCGAGAGCGAGCGCAAACGCGTAGTAGGTTTTTTGATTAATCGCTTTCGCGGCGATATTAATTTATTGCAATCGGGTTTGGATTGGCTGGAGCAAAAAACCGGCAAACCGGTGTTAGGCGTTATCCCTTATTTACACGGATTATATTTGGATGCAGAAGATGCGCTCACTGCGAACGCCATTAAACCGAATGCCAATTGCCGTGTTGCGGTATTAGCCTTGCCGCGCATTTCCAATCATACGGATTTTGATCCGCTACGTTTGCATCCACAAATCGACTTTCATTGGGTCGGTCCCAAACAAATAATTCCTCCCTGTGATTTAATCATTATTCCCGGCAGTAAAAATACTCGCGCCGATTTGCAATTTGTGTACGAACAGCAGTGGGATCAACAAATCAAAAAACATGTGCGTTACGGTGGAAAATTAATCGCTATTTGCGGTGGTTTTCAAATGCTCGGCGATGAGATTCACGACCCGCAGGGATTGGAATCTGCGCCAGGTAGCTCGGCAGGGTTGGGCTTGTTTGCTATGCAGACGACACTGGAGCCGCACAAAATATTGCAACAGCGCAGCGGTTTTTTGTGGAATAAAACCAGTGCAGTACAGGGCTATGAAATTCATTGTGGCATAACAACGGGCCATGCATTGCAATTTCCCGCCTGCTATTTGCAGGGCGAGCAAGGCTTGGAACCAGAGGGCGCCATCAGTGAAGACGGCTTGGTTATGGGCACTTATCTTCACGGTTTATTCGATCACCCAGATGCGCTGAATGCATTGTTTTCGTGGCTGGGCGCGGAGCAAGTGCAGCAGATTGATATCAATCGCGAGCGTGAATTATCCCTCGATCGGTTGGCTGAGGCGACTGAGTTGGCGTTGCTACCTGATTTTTTACAGCAATTTTTATAAGAGCGCGTTTTCAGGCCTATACTCCCTTGGTATTCCCATTTACTCCCGCTGTAACAAAGGCAAATTAAGGAGCGCCTTTATGCGTTTGATACTGTTGGTAATTTTATTTTTGAGTGGTCATTTAGCAGTGCAGGCGGAGGGGCAGGTCAAGAGCCATGCAGCAGACGAACCACCTGGCATCAATTTGGCAACCAATATTTCCTCTGCCTTCACTTCTGATTTACCGTCGGGCAGCACGCAAAATCTATTGCCCCATTTGCAGTGCATTTTTAAGCACATAAAGTGGGATTATCGCGTGCAAATCATGCCGTGGCGCCGCGCCTATCAAGATGTAAAAAATAATCGTATCGATGGTTTTTTCACCGCTATTCCAATGCGCCAAATCGATCCCTATGCGGTGTTGTCCGCCCCCATGGTGTTGGAAAATTGGTATTGGTTTTGGCGCATGGACACAATCGCTCCTGAATCTTGGCGCGAGGGTTATAAATTGGGGTCTATTTTAGGTAGTCAGCAAGAAACCTGGTTGGATGAGGCGGGTTATCGTGTTGATATGAATGCAAACAATTTGCCACAGCTCATTAAATTATTAAGATCCAAACGCATTGATGTGATTCTTGCTGACCGCGAGCATTTTCTTCATGCCGCGCAAGAGTTGAAGATTGATGCTAGTCATTTTCAGAGCCGTTTTTTTCGCTACGTTCCTCTTGGTGTCTATTTTAATGAGCAGTTTCTCAATCGGAACCCCGAATTTCTAATCAACTTCAATCGGCAAATTACCGGTTGTGCAAATACTCGGCTTGCAGTGACGGACTATGAGCAGCAGCTTATTAAAGAGCTGCTGATACGTAAAGTTGAACGTTGGAAACGTCTGCCGAAATTAGAAGTAAAGTTACGCGCCCAGAATGAAAAATCACGCCGTGTCAGCCAGCAAGAAATCGCCAAGCGTGATAAACAATGGGTTCAAGCCTTTTTACAAGGCGACTTTGCCTATCCTATTAAGTTGGTTGATCAAGAGCTTTCAGCACAATTGCGCGAAGTGAAAAAACAATCACAAGACATGATTACCGAAATTATTATTACCGACGCCTATGGGTTAAATGTGGCCGTAAGTGATATGACCTCGGATTACTGGCAGGGCGATGAGGAAAAATTTACCGAAGTTTTCGGCAAGCCCGCAAACAGCCTTCATTTTAGCGATATAAATTACGACGAATCTACCAAACGCTTCCAATTACATTTAAGTGTGCCGCTGTTCAGCGAAGAAAAATTTGAACCACTGGGTGTTTTGGTATTTGGTATAGATGTAGAAAAAGTGCTGTCGCAAGCGCAGTGATTTGCCCTCCTTATCGCTACTTTTATGATGCCTTTTTATTCATTAAAGTTGCTTTTCCTAATGAAATTTTCCCCTCGCTGGTTGTGCGAACAGGGGGGAACCCCCTCAAAAGTAGCCATTTTTAAGCGATAAAAATGACCCGACTTCACAAATTAGCTCAAGCGGGCATTAAGGTCGCATTGACTTTATTGCCATTTGATCTGATTGTATGACATTATGTGAGCGCAATCATTCTATAAGGCTTTTTAATCGACGAGCCGCATAATAATCAGCGAATACCGCGAGAGGTGTAAATGATTGCGTGTAGCAAATAGGGTTATATCACTCTGAGCAGCCCTAATCACTGACTCTGGTCGAGCTATCTATCTAAACCTGAACGGTTGTTTCAACAATGTTAACGTTTTACCGGAATGCCCTCGCAGTATTTGTCGCGATCTTGGTGTTTAGTGCGCTAGTGGTTTACGTGGGTGTGATGAAATCCAGATTAAATGCGTCGTTATTTCCGGGGCGCGATGCGAATTTTCTTTGGGTGTCCGCGATAGAGCCGCAAGAGCCTGTTGGCAATACCCGGTTAAAGCTGAAGGGCGAGGTGGGTACGGTAGAGTATGATTTTTTTCTGGATGCAGATACTCCATTTCCCTACACCCATTATTCAATTTATTTTGTTGATCCAATTCAATCATTTGCCCAAGTTGATCTGCGCCGGTTCGCAGAAATTTCATTCAAAATTCAATGCGATCCCAAAAATGTGCTGATGTTGGTGTTATTTAGTTTTGATGACAAAGTCACTGATTTGAATAATATGTCATCGCGCCGGGTGTCTTCTACTGCGTTTTCTTGTGATAAAAACTGGACTGAATTGAGGATTAATTTAGCGGATTTGGATACCCCGCACTGGTGGTTGGGGCGATATGGTTATGAATTTAGCGATACCGGTTACCAGCTGAATAAAACCATGGGTTTTGCGTGGGTGAATTCCTTGCAAAGTCCGCTTAATACACCCTCCCATGTAAAATTGACCGATGTGAAATTGCTCGGTACAGATCGTCGTTATATTTATGTGTCAGCGGCGCTATGCTTTGGGGCGTGGATTGTATTTGGTGTGTGGTTGTTCCGCCGCTACGTGGCGGTGTTGACGGTGGATATCAGAGAAAAAGTAAAACAAGATCAACCGTTAATGGCCTATAAAAAGTTATCAATCGAACCGCAAAAAGACAAAGAAAAAAGTGCGGTGTTGCGTTTTATGGCGACAGAATATGCCAATCCAGAGTTGAGTTTGGAACTGGCTGCTGCGTCGCTTGGGGTTAATCGAACAAAAATAAATGACATATTAAAAGAGGAGCTGGGTCTCACCTTTAGTACCTATTTAAATAAGTTACGCTTAACGGAAGCGGCGCGGTTATTGTCAGAAAATGAAGAGGCTAACGTATCTGAAATTGCTTATTCGGTTGGCTATAACAATGTTTCTTATTTTAATAAATTATTTAAAACTGAATATGGGTGTGTGCCCAAAACCTTCAAATTTCTATATCCGTTGAAAAATTCTGATCAACAGGAAAAGTAGTTCTTATCTTGATTCTCCCTGCAAGTTATCAACTCTGATGAGTTGAGCGCCCCTTAAATAATCTTCTCTTCAGATCTTGCAAAGCTTTGGCCTATTACAGAAATAATTTTTTGGTAGCGAAGCAGTTCTCATTGTGCAAGTTGTCGTTTTAAATTGCATTAAAATAATTACAGTAAGGCTTCAATTTTCTGCAGTTTTATATAAAACCTTTCAAAACTGCAATGTTAAATCCCTCTGTTTCCTTAGTCTTGCATCCAGCGCGGATCGACTCATTTGATCGGCGAATGGCTCCTTTGAGTTTTTAATCTCGCACTACCACTACTTACTTTTCTAATAACCATAACTGGAGATTTGCATTATGCATACATCACAATATCCCACTAACCCTTTTGCGCAGGTGCTAAAACGTACCTGCGGTTTGGTTGGTGCTGGGGCCGCTTTGGCGGTGTTATCTCACTCAGCATTTGCTGCATGTACTTATACCATTGAAAACGAATGGAATACCGGTTTTGTTGCCAGCATCACCATCAAAAATGATACGGGCGCACCGATTAACAATTGGAGCGTGAATTGGGGTTATGCGAATAACCGTATCAGCGGAACCTGGAATGCGAACTTTTCTGGTTCAAATCCGTATACCGCATCGAACGTTTCCTGGAACGGTAATATTGGTGTAGGCCAATCCGTGTCGTTTGGTTTTCAAGGTAATAAAAATAGCGCGACTGCTGAGCGTCCTGCGGTAAGTGGGGCTGTTTGCGGTGGTGCAGTGGCAAGCAGTGTCGCGCCAAGTTCGGCACCGCGCTCCAGTGTTGCGCCTAGCTCGGTTGCTCAATCAAGTGTGGCACCCAGTTCCCAACCCGGTGTTAGCAGCCGTTCTTCATCATCTGCGGGCTACACAGTGCCAGCCAATAATTTTGCACAAAATGGCGGCGTGGAAAATGGTTTAACTAACTGGTCAACAACCGCAGGCACTGTTACTCGTTCAACGCAAGATAAACGCAGTGGTTCGGCGAGTGCGTTAATTTCCGGGCGCACAGCAAACTGGCATGGTTTGACATTTAATGCGGGTTCGCTTGTTAACGGTAGCCAATACGATGTTGCTGTGTGGGTGAAGCTTGCACCCGGAACGCCTGATAGTGTTATCCAACTGACGGCCAAACGTCAGGACGACAACGACTCATCCACTTACAACGAATACACTCAAGTTGCGACTGCGACCGCATCGTCTACTGAGTGGCGTTTGGTGCAAGGTTATTACACTCAGTCGGGATCTACTGCCTTCCAACATTTCATCATTGAGGCTACCGATGCAACGATCAGTTTCTACGCCGATGATTTTTCTATCGGTGGTCAAGCTCCGGTTGTTACAAGTTCTTCATCGCGCTCATCAAGCAGTGCTCCGGCCGCCAAAAAATTTATCGGCAACATTACAACTTCCGGTGCAGTGAGATCAGATTTCACCCGTTACTGGAACCAGATCACGCCAGAAAACGAAGGCAAATGGGGTTCAGTGGAAGGTACGCGCGATGTGTATAACTGGGCGCCGGTTGATCGTATCTATGCTTACGCTCGTGCCAATAATATTCCGGTAAAAGCGCATACGTTTGTGTGGGGTGCGCAATCGCCTTCATGGATTAATAACTTGAGCGCGTCTGAAACTGCTGCAGAGATTGAAGAGTGGATTCGCGATTACTGTGCGCGTTATCCCGATACAGCAATGATCGATGTCGTTAACGAAGCAGTAGTCGGGCATCAACCAGCAGGTTATGCGCAAAAAGCATTCGGCAATAATTGGATTCAACGTGTATTCCAATTAGCTCGTCAATATTGCCCCAACTCAATTCTGATTCTGAACGACTACAACAATATCCGTTGGCAGCACAATGAGTTTATTGCACTCGCTAAAGCACAAGGGGATTACATTGATGCTGTGGGTCTGCAGGCTCATGAATTGAAGGGTTTGACCGCAGCGCAAGTTAAAACCGCGATCGACAATATTTGGAATCAAGTGGGTAAACCCATTTACATTTCTGAATACGATATCGGCGATACCAATGATCAGGTGCAACTGCAAAACTTCCAGGCTCACTTCCCCGTGTTTTGGGATCACCCACACGTTAAAGGCATCACTATCTGGGGCTATATAAATGGTAGAACCTGGATTGAAGGTTCTGGGTTAATGTCGGACAACGGCACTCCACGCCCGGCAATGACTTGGTTGCTGAATAACTACATCAATAAGTAAGCCCGTTTTATTGCAACTCATAAAAGGATTTTATGAGTTGCATATTTTCATCAAACACAATTTTTTTTGTAAAAAATCCCGATTCAACACAATAACGATGAAGCTATTCTTCAACGGAGATTATGATGATTAACGACAAAATTTCTCCCAAAACTCTCGTACAAGTATTTAAACGTACCTGTGGTTTGTTGGGCGCCAGCGCCACCGTGGCGATCTTGTCCCATTCTGCATATGCTGCATGCACTTATACAGTGGAGAGTGAGTGGGGCAACGGATTTGTTGCCAATATCACTATCAAAAATGACACGGGCGCACCGATTAATAATTGGAGTGTGAATTGGGCTTATGCCAATAACCGTATTAGCGGTACATGGAATGCTAATGTTTCCGGTTCAAACCCTTACACGGCCACTAATATTTCCTGGAACGGCAATATCGCAGTAGGCCAATCAGTGTCGTTTGGTTTTCAGGGTGAAAAAAATGGCGGTGCTGCCGAGCGGCCAACGGTGAATGGCGCTGCTTGTGGTGGCGGTGTGGCTTCTTCTATTGCTCGCTCCAGTGTTGCGCCTTCGAGCGTTGCGCCCAGCTCGGTTCCTCGTTCAAGCGTCGCCCCCAGTTCCGTCGCACCCAGCTCACAACCGGTGGTTGTTAGCAGCCGTTCATCATCATCGGCGGGTTACACAGTTCCGGCCAATAATTTTGCGCAAAATGGCGGCGTTGAAAATGGTTTGATTAACTGGTCAACAACGGCTGCAACAATTACTCGTTCAACTCAAGATAAACGCAGCGGTTCCGCCAGCGCATTAATTACCGGTCGCACCAGTAGCTGGAACGGTTTAACGTTTAGTACCGGTTCGCTGGTTAATGGCAGTCAATACGATGTTGCAGTGTGGATAAAACTCGCGCCTGGCACACCGGATAGTGTTATCCAACTTACGGCCAAACGTCAGGACGATAGTGATACTTCAACCTATAACGAATATACACACGTAGCGACTACGACCGCATCATCAACTGAGTGGCGTTTATTGCAAGGCTATTACACTCAATCTGGGTCAACTGCGTTTCAGCATTTTATTATTGAAGCAACCGATGCAACGATCAGCTACTACGCCGATGATTTTTCTATCGGTGGTCAAGCCCCTGCTTCAAGTTCTTCGAGCAGTTCTTCAAGTGCGCCGCCGCAAACCTGTGAATTAAAAGCTCCGTTGCGCTGGACCTCAACAGCACCGTTGATCAGCCCGAAAAATCCCGGCTGGGCATCGATTAAAGATCCGTCTGTTGTGAAGTACAACGGTACTTATCATGTGTATGCGACTTACTACGACACGTCTTATAAATCCATGTATACCAGTTTCACCGATTGGAATAACGCACAGCAAGCGCCACACATTTCTATGAATGGCAGCCGTGTGGGTAATGCTGTTGCACCACAGGTATTTTATTTCCGTCCGCATAACAAATGGTATTTGATCACCCAATGGCCCGGTACTTACGCTACCACTGATGATATCCGCAACCCTAACTGGTCAGCCAAACAACGTTTGTTGCAGGGCGAACCATCAGGTTCGTTGGATTTCTGGGTAATTTGTAATGACACCCACTGTTATCTGTATTTCTCGCGCGATGACGGTGTGTTGTACATGTCCAAAACGACTATTGCCAACTTCCCCAACTTCTCTGGCTATACCGTTGTGATGCGTGATAATCGCGGCAACGGCAATCAATATTTATTTGAAGCGCCTAACGTTTATAAACTCGATGGACAAAATAAATACTTGTTGTTGGTAGAAGCCTGGCCAAGTGGCCCACGTATGTTCCGCTCTTGGACATCCACCAGTCTCGACGGCCCCTGGACTCCGCTGGCGGATACCGATGCAAATCCATTTGCGGGTAATAGCAACGTAGAGTGGCCAACCGGTAAATGGTCTGACGGTATTAGCCATGGTGAGTTGGTGCGTTCAGGTTACGACGAGCGCCTCACCGTTGATCCTTGCAACCTTGAATTCCTCTATCAAGGTAAAACGGGCAATGGTGCAACCTATGATCTGATCCCGTACAAGTTGGGCCTATTGCGACTGAAAAAATAGTTGCATTGGAAGTGGTGATATTTGAAATGGTTAGGGTTCAAAACCCGTAAGTAAAAAGTTGCGACCCAAAAGTCGCAACTAAAAAATTCGCTGATTTATTCGGCGGATAAACGCAGTAGTGGTTTAACTGTGCCACTGCTGTTTGTGTAAGTCTCCTACAGTCATAGTTACCCTTGTTTCAGCCCGGAGTATCGCCGGGCTTTTTTTGCCGCCATTTTTATGGCGACTTATATCGCAACTTTTATAGGAACTTTTATAGCAACAATTGTTGCAACTTTTATCGCAAAGATTGTTGCAACGATTATTACAGGAATGCATAAGTATTTGCTGAGTGTTTATCAAGTTGAAATTTTAATAATAAGAGATTAATCAACTATCCGGCATGCCGTCATGAATGTGC
>CAXAVL010000040.1:0-25145 GCA_963971905.1 uncultured Cellvibrio sp. | reverse complement strand
CCGTAAAGGCCGCTTGGATGAAATCTTTTTTGTCGATTTGCCTGAATCAGCGGTGCGCAAAGATATTTTTTCCATCCATCTGCGCAAACGCAACTGTGTTGTGGGCGATTTTAATCTTGAACAACTGGCTGCAGCGACCGAAGGGTTTTCCGGTTCGGAAATTGAGCAGGCGATAATCGCTGCGCTCTATTCAGCTGGCGCAGAGGGCAAAGTGCTTGCGACAGATATTTTATTGAATGAAATTGCAGCAACCAGCCCGCTCTCAGTCGTTATGTCCGAACAAATTGCGAGCTTGCGTTTGTGGGCGCAAGATCGGACTATTCCGGCGTAATCTTAATAATTTCTGGTATGTAAATGATTGATACTAAGGATAATGGCGCAATGATTTGTGATGGTTGGCTGCAATGGGCGACACATTGCCCATCGCCCAATTTTAATTTGCGCCCGGATGATAGCGAGATCAGCTTGCTAATTATCCACAATATCAGCTTGCCGCCCGGTGACTTTGGCGGTGGTTATGTGCAGGATTTTTTCCAAAATAAACTGGAAGCAAGCTTGCACCCCTATTTTGAAACTATCGCTGAACTCAAGATTTCTGCCCACTTATTCATCGAACGTGACGGTAACGTCACACAATTTGTCCCGTTTGATGCGCGCGCCTGGCATGCGGGCAGCTCCAGTTTCGGCGGGGTTGCCGACTGCAATAATTACAGCATCGGCATTGAATTGGAGGGCGCAGATGATATCCCTTACAGCGATGCGCAATACGCTGCGCTGGAGAAAGTTTCTCGCCAGTTGCTGCTGACTTATCCTAAACTAACACCTGAGCGTATTGCCGGTCACTCAGATGTGGCGCCCGGGCGTAAAACTGACCCTGGTCCCGCCTTTGATTGGTCGCGTTACCGCGCTTCTCTCGGCTAATGTTTCGGCTAATGCCATTTTCTCTATTGACTGAAGAGTGATTAAACAAAATGATTTTTCTCAGTTTGGTTGTTGTACTCGCTATCGTCTATTGGCTCGGTTCGGCCAGTGTTCTGCAATATGATGGCTGGTTCAAATGGCTTATCAATCGCCTGCAAAAAATTCCTGGTCTCTCTGCTTCAGCAATACCGCCGCTGTTATTAGCGCTATTAATCCCGCTAGTGGTTTTGGTGTTTATATTTTTGTTAATTGATCAATTGGCCGGTAAGCAGTGGTTGTTTTTTCTTTATGTACCTGTGCTGCTCTATAGCTTGGGGCGCGGCAATATTCTGGCCGATGCGCAGGAATATATTGCACTGGCTACGCGCGGCGACAATGTGGCGGCAGTGCAATTGCTCGATCGTTTGCGCGCCGGGCACTCGTTTGATGCAGCTGATGTTGACTCTGCCGATTGGCGCAGCCTGCATACTGAGGCGTTAAAAGTGTTTGCTTATCGCGGATTTGAGCGCACGTTTGCGGTGCTCTTCTGGTTTTTTATCGCCGGGCCTTTTGGTGCTTTGTTGTACCGCCTAAGTGTGTTGTACCGCGATTTTTCACCAGCGGGCAGCGATGCATATGCCACCGCCAGTAAGTGGTTGTGGCTGTTAGAGTTGCCGTCAGTGCGTTTGATGGGAATTACTTGGGCGCTGGTAGGGAATTTTGAAACTTGCCCGCTGCGTAAAAACTTATTAGATACCCAGAGCTCATCCGACTATGTGCTAAACGAATGTTTGCGCGGTGCATTAGGTGCGCCAACAGACTGTTCGCAAGCAGCCATGGCACAAATGGAGCCAGTTGCAAAAGCCGAAGCGGAAGAGGAAATGGAAGAAGAAACTCAAGATATTATCGAGGATCTGACGGGTGATGTAATCACCACTCACACCGAGCCTGCCTATTCATTTGCTTTGGTAAAATCGAGCTTGCCGCTGTATTCTCGCTCTTTATTGTTCTGGATCTGTGCGATTGCATTTGCAACGCTGATTGTTTAATTACTGCCGATTTAATCGGAGTTTATAGTGTTTGAAAGAGGTTAGTTATGCCATCGTTTGATGTGGTTTCAGAGGTTGATAAACACGCGCTTACCAACGCAGTTGATCAGGCGGGGAAAGTTATCGTCAGCCGTTATGATTTCAAAGGTGTAGATGCCAAGTTTGAGCGTAAAGAGTATGAAATTACCATTACGGCCGATAATGAATATCAACTTGACGCGATGCTGGATTCGTTAAGAAGCGCGATGCACAAAAATGGTATAGGTGTTTCTTGTTTGGATGTTAAGCCGGTCAAAACGGCGGGTAAACAAGTCAAGCGGGATATTCTGGTGCGCACCGGTGTGGAAACTGAGCTGGCGAAAAAAATCGTACGCATGGTGAAAGATGCCAAACTAAAAGTTCAGGCATCTATTCAGGGCGATCAAGTGCGGATTACCGGTAAGAAGCGCGATGATTTGCAGGAGGCAATTGCCATGTTGCGTACCGCCGAAGGAATCGATTTGCCATTGCAGTTTGAAAACTTTAGGGATTAATGGTTTTTAATCTTCTATCTTTTTTGCTACTTGAGTAACTTATTGTTATCGCGAAAAAAGCCGCTGGATATTATTATCCAGCGGCTTTTTTCATTGTGCTGTATTTGAGTGTTGTGTGCTGCATTGAATGCGGCTCCAAATCCACATTAACAATAGCAAAGTGGGCACAACAGAAATGGTGCTCAGAATAAAAAACGTGGAATAACTAGAGGCTTCCACTATGTAGCCAGACAAGCCGCCTATAAATTTACCGGGCAAATGTGCGAGTGAAACAAGCAGTGCATATTGAGTTGCGGTGAAATTGCGATTGGTGAGGCTGGACATAAAGGCGACCAGTACTACTCCGGCAAAACCTTGCGATAAATTATCGGCGCTGATGGTTGCGAAAAATGCCCATTGTTCCGAGGGGTGGATCGCCATTAATAAATAAACCAGGTTAGAAATTGCAACGGCAATTGCGGCAATCACCAGCATAGGCTTGATATTAAACGCCGCCACACACACACCGCCTAAAAACGCGCCCGCAATGCCAATCCATACTCCATATACTTTGGATACAGTTGCAATATCGGCTTTGGTAAAGCCGGAATCCAAATAAAATGGCCCGGCTAATACTCCGATCATTTGATCGGGCAGTTTAAATAGTCCAACAAAGGCCAACAAGGCAAGTGCGAGCAATACGCCATTGCGCGAAAAAAACTCCTGAAAAGGTTTTATAAAGGCATCGCGCAAATGAATTTCGCGCACAATTAGTTTTTGTGCGGCAGGCTCTTTGGATAACAGCCCTGCTACTAATGGCAATAAAATACATGCTGCCATGATTAAATAGGCAATGGTCCAGCCTGTTAACTCTGCTAAATACAGTGCGATTGCGCCCGATATAATCAGCCCAAAGCGATAACCTAAAATATAGGTAGCCGCCAGTGCGGCTTGCGCTTCAACGGGTGCAACCTCAATGCGGTAGGCATCCACCACTATATCTTGCGTTGCTCCTGCAAATGCCGCTAGCCCAGCTAACAACACAAATAACCACAATGATTCAGGGCCGATTACGGCCATGCCTGCAAGTGCGGTAATGAGCAGCAATTGTGACAGCGCCAACCAACCTTTTCGGCGACCTAAAAACGGCAGTGGATAGCGATCTATTAGCGGCGCCCACGAAAATTTCAGTACGTAAAAAAAGCTGGCGTAACTGATGAGGCCAATCACACTTAAGGCAACGCCTGTGTCGCGCAACCAGGTGGAGAGCGTAACGCCAACCAATAAAAAAGGCAGGCCAGAACCAAAACCCAAAAACAACATCGTGAGTGCAGAGGGAGTAGCAAACGCGCGTTTGATACCGCGCCAGCCTTTAAAGTTATTATTGTCGGTTGAGCTGGGTGTAGATGAGTTCATAAAAACCGTATGGGTGTTAGTTGGGTGTGAGCGTAGTGTAACCGTAAATACGCAGATTAATTTTGTTGTTGGTAAAAGTTACGCCTTCAGCCTCCAGCCGTTTTTTTTGTTCCTGATAAGCACCGGAATTTTCTGGTAACGAAATTTTTCCCTGCGCGTTAATGACTCTGTGCCAAGGCAAATCAGTTTGCTCGGGTAGCCCGCACAACACAGTGCCGGCCAAACGCGCTGCACCGGGCAACCCTGCCAGTGCGGCGAGCTGGCCATAGGTAATTACTTTTCCCGCCGGGATTGACATTAACGCCAGATAAAATGCTTCGCGGTTAGCGGTAGGGTTGTTCATAAGGGTTAACTGACTTGAAGCGATGAATTGTATGTTGTTTGCGCGATTTGCGTGCGCAGCATCATTATCGGCGCTGGATTTACGTCACTAAACTCAAGGTAACTTAAATTAACATTATTAACACTTTTGGCGTTGCAGCGCTGGGCTGTGCTCACTTTAATGGCTATTAGACTTCTGATAAACCATTCCTGCTCATATTTCCGCTAAAAAGGCTAGTTGTGAAAAAAATCCTACCGCTGTGTTGTTTGCTGTTGTTATGGCTCAGTGCAACCGCTGTGGCTGGCGTTGTGGAGTTGTTAAATGGCGATCGTCTGGAGGGGGAGCTGGTTAGTATCGATGACGACTATTTACTCTGGCGCTCCAAAAATTTTGGCGAGCAAAATATCAAGAAGACGAATATTAAAAACATTCAGACGGATGTTGCGCTGAAAATCAATGGTAATAATGTGCCTTGCAAGTTGGAGCCAATGGATGCTGAATATTTGCGCTATCGCTGCGCTGAATCTGATCGTATAAAACGCGCGTCACTGCTGCGTATCAAAACCCTTATGCCCTATGAGGATTTTAAAAAGGGCGCCTATGTGCACCACGGGCGTCTCAACTTGTGGGGCGCCTATTCGCGCGGTAATGAGGTGCGCGATGAATGGAATGCACAGGGTGAAATCACGGTGCGGCGCAATGATTTTCGCCATGTGGCGGGCGGTGAATTTGCGCGCGCTTCGTGGAATTTTTCTGCGCCACAGGAGCGCTGGAATCTACATTATTCGCTCGATTGGTTTTTGGGGGAGCATTGGTTTTGGTACAACAGCCTGTTAGCGGGCGCAGATCCCCAACGCGGTATGCGCTCCTATGAGCGCCTTGGCTCGGGGGCGGGGTATCAATTTTTTGAAAACAAAACCATGACTTTATCGCTTAAAACCGGTTTGGCGTTACACGATGAGTCATACCAGCTGCCGGATGGATTGGTGGGCGATTATGCGCTGGAAGATGATTTTGTCGCGCTGGGAGCGGCGCTGGATTTTCGCTATAACCTACCTTGGGGAGTAGGCTTTTTTCACAACAATGAAATGCTGCAATCAACTGAGGACGAGCCGAATGTGCAGCTGAAAACATCGACTGGACTGAGTTCGATGATCCTGAAGCGTATTTATTCTGAATTCAAAGTTGATTATTGGCTGGATAAAGACCCGCAGCCGACACGCCAGAGCAAAGATACACGTATGTCGCTGGGCATAAGTTACAAGTGGTAAACTGCCTACTTCACTATTTTGGATGCCGATAATGCGCCTGCCGATTCTCCCGCTGTTGTTATTACCTTTCCTTGAGCTCTGGTTGATGATTGTAATCGGCGGCGAAACAGGGGCACTGGCGGTTATTGTCTGGCTGGTGGCGATGATTTTTCTCGGTATCAACTTGCTGCGCTATTTGGGTGCGTCGAGCATGTTGCGTGCGGCACAAAATGTTCGTAGCGGCGGCGAGTTGCCCGCGCAAGCGCTGGCAGATGGGCTGTTTAAAGCGGTGGGCGCGGTGCTGTTAATCATTCCGGGTTTTATCAGTGATGCACTGGCATTGCTGTGTTTTATCCCACTGGTACGCCGCTTAATGCTTAAGCGTTGGCTGGCAAAGATAGCGGCTAATAGTCAGGCCTTTCACTCCTTTAGCGCTGGTGGATTTACCCGCTCAACCGGCAATGTTTATGAGCATCAAGGAGCGGCTAATGTTGAACCTGAATCAGATGGGAAAGGCATACTTATTGACCAGAAGCCCGAATCTACCTCGTCTACTGAGCGTAAAAACGACTAAATAGTCGCGCAAAGAAGAATTTTCATCATCCTTCCGTTGAAATCCCCAAACCTAACCCCAGATAGGTGTCACCGCATTTAGGTTGCCGTATTACAGGGAGCACCTGAGCTCATTCCTGTAAAGCGGCCGCTTTAATGGCAGCCTTGAAAATTGTCAGCTTGAATTTTTTTAGCTTGAAACTTTTTTGGTTGTCCCTATATGTCACACGCGGAGCCCGTACTCTTGCTATCACACTGCTGTGGGTAAGAGTCAGGTTCCAAGCTCGTTTAACTTGTTTTGTTAGGAGACAAAGTTCCATGAAAATTCGTCCGTTGCATGATCGCGTTGTTGTTCGTCGCAAAGAAGAAGAAACCAAAACCGCTGGCGGTATCATCCTGTCCGGTGCAGCGAAAGAAAAACCCAACCAAGGTGAAGTGCTGGCTGTAGGTAATGGCCGTGTACTGGCAAGCGGTGAGCTGCGTCCTTTGGATGTAAAGGTGGGTGATGTCGTAGTGTTTGGCAAATATGCAGGCAGCGATACCATCACTATTGATGGCGAAGAGCTGGTGATCCTGAGCGAGTCCGATATCAAAGCGGTTCTGGTGTAATCCGACTGCTTTAAGAATTTAACGTGAAACCGCCCTGTGTTGGTTTCCCTGTGTTAACAAAAGACTGTAGGAATTGAAGATATGTCAGCTAAAGATGTGAAATTTGGTGATAACGCACGTCAACGTATGTTGGTTGGTGTCAATGTGTTGGCCGATGCGGTTAAAGCGACTCTTGGACCAAAAGGCCGTAACGTTGTATTGGAGAAGTCATTCGGCGCTCCTACCGTGACTAAAGATGGTGTGTCTGTTGCGAAAGAAATCAACCTGAAAGACAAGTTCGAAAACATGGGCGCACAAATGCTGAAAGAAGTAGCTTCACGCGCTTCTGACGATGCGGGCGACGGCACCACTACTGCAACTGTGTTGGCGCAATCTATCGTTAACGAAGGTTTGAAATCTGTTGCTGCGGGCATGAACCCAATGGACTTAAAGCGTGGTATCGACAAGGCAATCACTGCTGCTGTTGCACACGTTAAATCTATTGCTCAGCCATGTGTGGATAGCAAGTCAATCTCGCAAGTGGGCAGTATTTCTGCTAACAGTGATGCCTCTGTCGGTGCTTTGATTGCAGAAGCGATGGACAAAGTAGGTAAAGAAGGTGTGATCACCGTTGAAGAAGGCACCAGCCTCGACAACGAGTTGGACGTAGTAGAAGGTATGCAGTTTGACCTGTCGCCTTACTTCATCAACAATCAAGACAACATGAGTGTTGAGCACGACCACCCGTACATTTTGTTGGTCGACAAAAAAATCTCCAACATTCGCGAATTGCTGCCGGTGTTGGAAGGTGTTGCCAAATCAGGCAAGCCGCTGGTAATTGTTGCAGAAGACGTTGAAGGCGAAGCCTTGGCTACGTTGGTAGTGAACAACATTCGCGGCATCGTAAAAGTAGCTGCGGTTAAAGCACCTGGTTTCGGCGATCGTCGCAAGGCAATGTTGCAAGATATCGCCGTATTGACTGGTGGTACTGTGATCTCTGAAGAAGTTGGCTTGGATTTGGAAAGCGCCACTTTGGAGCACTTGGGTACGGCAAAACGCGTCACCATGAACAAAGACAACACCACTATCGTTGATGGTGCTGGCAATGCAGAAGAAATCAAATCTCGCGTACAACAAATTCGTGTACAAATCGAAGAGACTTCTTCTGATTACGACCGCGAAAAACTGCAAGAGCGCGTAGCCAAATTGGCTGGCGGTGTTGCGGTAATCAAAGTGGGTGCTGCCACTGAAATGGAAATGAAAGAGAAGAAAGCACGCGTTGAAGATGCTCTGCACGCTACCCGTGCAGCAGTAGAAGAGGGCGTGGTGCCTGGCGGTGGTACTGCTTTGTTGCGCGCTGTTGCGGCAATCAAAGACCTCAAAGGCGACAACGAAGATCAAAATGCCGGTATCGCCATTGCACGCCGTGCAATGGAAGCGCCGTTGCGTCAAATCGTTGCCAACGCAGGTGATGAGCCATCAGTTGTTGCTGACCAAGTGAAAAAAGGCACTGGCAACTACGGCTATAACGCTGCGACCGGTGTTTACGGCGACATGATCGAAATGGGTATTCTCGATCCAGCTAAAGTAACCCGCTCTGCGCTGCAGGCTGCAGGTTCTATCGCTGGTTTGATGATCACCACCGAAGCAATGGTTGCTGATATGCCAGAAGATAAACCATCTGCACCTGATATGGGCGGCATGGGTGGTATGGGTGGCATGGGCGGTATGATGTAAGCCGAACCATTCGATAATTACGGCCCCTAGTGGGCCGTAATTATTTTTACCGATGTATTCAAAAATATTAGCGATAGCGAATTTTTAATAAGCGCAAATTCATTTAATTGTTATCATTCGCTGGCGGATTTTGACAAAGATTGAATCTAGACAAGCGTGAACTATCTACACAACCGTGAATTAGGAGAAACATCATGGCTTTTGAATTACCAGCACTGCCTTATGCAATTGACGCTTTGGCTCCTCATATTTCGCAAGAAACTCTGGAATTTCACCACGGCAAACACCACAAAACTTATGTAGATAAGTTGAACGGCCTGGTTCCTGGTACTGAGTTTGAAGGTAAATCGTTGGAAGAAGTGATCAAAACCTCTTCTGGTGGTGTATTTAACAACGCGGCACAAATCTGGAACCACACTTTCTACTGGCACTGCCTGAGCCCTAACGGTGGCGGCGCAGCGACTGGTGCAGTTGCAGAAGCAATCAACAAAGCATTTGGTTCATTCGACAAGTTCAAAGAAGAGTTCACTAACTCTGCTATCAACAACTTCGGCTCAAGCTGGACCTGGTTGGTGAAAAAAGCCGATGGTTCTGTAGCCATCGTTAACACCAGCAACGCTGCAACTCCGTTGACCGATGCATCTGTTACTCCAATCCTGACTGTGGATTTGTGGGAGCACGCTTACTACATCGACTACCGCAACGCGCGCCCAACTTACATGAACGCTTTCTGGGCGTTGGTAAACTGGGAATTTGTGAACGCAAATTTCGCAAAATAATCAAGGCGCCAACTTATTGGTGAACTTGCATTAAAAAAACGGGCATCGCGCCCGTTTTTTTATGGCGCAAAATAAAATATTGCTGTCATCCCATACTGCTGAACTATGTTTGTACTGGTCGCTGCTATAAAATGCGCGCACACTAAACGTCCATTTGATCCATCGTCTTAACCGCTAAGGTATTTGTTGTTATGGAACGCAGAGAACCCACATTATCGACTGGCGGAATATCTGAGCCAGCGGAATCCACAAGTCGTCGTCAGCAGCCACCAGCGCGCGACCACGATGATGATTCGCCGCCAGCGCGCCCGGCACGAAAACCCGCTCCGCAAGCAACACCTGCGTATGCGCCCGCTGCTCCGTCTAGCAGTCTGCCTGCTATAGCGTTGGTGATTGCATTGGTTGCTGCTGGGGGTGCCGGTTTTCTTGGCTGGCAATTGTTTCAGGCGCAGGCGATGCTGCAGCAGGCCGATACTCGTATTAAAGGTTTGGAGCAGCAGCTGAGTTTGACCTCGGAAGAGTCCAGCGCATCGGTAGTGACCTTGCAATCTAATTTGAAAAAAATGGATGCTGAGGTGCGTCGCATTACGGCGTTGATTGAAACCAACCGCAAAGCGATTGCGGCAAATACCGAAAAAACGTCCGCAGTTGCGCGCGATGCAGCTAATGCCCAAAAAGTGGGTGCTGAGGCGCGCACTCTGGCCACTTCGCTCAAACAGGAGGTTGCTGCCAATAAAGCGGTTGCCGATGCGGCTGCGGCAAAAATTGATGGTATGAGTGCGGCTGCTAGTAAACAAACCCAAAGTGTACAAAATTTAAAAGAAGAGTTGGATAAGATGCAGTTAGAAATGACCGCACTGGATAGTTTGGCGGCGCGCTTGCGTACTAACGAAGAGGCTATCGCAGCAATTGATGCTTTCCGTCGCGGTACCAATCGTGAACTTTTACAGATTAAGCAACAACTGGGCACTGCACCCAAATAATTGAATTGTTTACCTGTGTTATCTCTAATTTAAAAGAGGGGCTGAGTTAAATCGGCCCCTCTTTTTTTTGCGGGTACTGTCGTATTGCGACCTTGTCAGGTCTCTGGCTCGGATACCTAAAACTATCCAGCTTGATAGTGTAGAATTACCGCCACTTTTTCCCCGTTCCGCTTTACGGCCTAACAATCGAGAAGTTCATTATGCCAACCGTGATTCGCCAACAAGATTTGATCGACAGCGTCGCCGATGCGCTGCAATTTATTTCCTACTACCATCCCGTTGATTTCATTCAGGCAATTCATCAAGCCTACGAGCGCGAGCAGAACAAAGCTGCTAAAGATGCGATGGCGCAGATCCTGATCAATTCGCGTATGTGTGCTATGGGGCGCCGCCCGATTTGTCAGGACACGGGTATTGTCACTGTGTTTGTAACTGTGGGTATGGATGTGCAGTGGGATGCGCAAATGAGCCTCACCGATATGGTTAATGAAGGTGTGCGTCGCGCCTATATGAATCCCGATAACGTGCTGCGTGCGTCGATCCTCGCTGATCCGGACGGTGCGCGCAAAAATACTGGCGACAATACTCCCGCCGTTATTCACTACAATATAGTTCCCGGCAATACAGTCGATGTACATGTAGCGGCCAAGGGCGGCGGATCTGAAGCAAAAACCAAATTTGCGATGTTGAATCCTTCTGATTCAGTAGTCGATTGGGTATTAAAGGTTGTACCCGAGATGGGCGCTGGCTGGTGTCCGCCAGGCATGCTCGGTATCGGCATCGGTGGCACCGCAGAAAAAGCCATGTTGCTCGCCAAAGAAGCCTTGCTCGATCCAGTCGATATTCAAGAGCTGCAAGCGCGCGGTGCAAGCGATCGCTACGATGAATTGCGCATCGAGCTGTACGATAAAATTAATCGCTTGGGTATTGGTGCGCAGGGTTTGGGTGGTTTGACCACCGTAGTGGATGTCAAAATTAAAGACTATCCCACCCATGCGGCGAACAAAGCAATTGCCATCATCCCCAACTGCGCTGCAACTCGCCATGCGCATTTTGTGCTGGACGGTTCTGGCCCATCATTTCAAACCCCGCCGGCCCTTGAAGACTATCCGGAAATTAGTTGGGATGTAGGCGACAGCGTGCGCCGTGTGAATCTCGATACCTTAAAGCCAGAAGATGTATTGGATTGGAAAACCGGTGAAACCGTATTGCTGTCAGGCAAAATGCTCACCGGTCGCGATGCCGCGCATAAAAAGATGATTGATATGCTCGCCAAAGGCGAAGAGCTGCCAGTGAGTATGAAAGGCCGCTTCATTTATTACGTTGGCCCGGTTGATCCAATCCGTGATGAAGTGGTTGGCCCGGCTGGCCCAACTACCGCAACACGCATGGATAAATTCACCCGCACTATGCTGGCTTACTGGGTATGATCGGTAAATCCGAGCGCGGCCCTGCTGCAATTGAAGCGATTCGCGATAATAAATCTGTGTATTTGATGGCCGTCGGTGGAGCAGCTTATTTGGTTGCACAGGCCATTAAATCCGCCAAGGTATTGGGCTTCCCTGAATTAGGTATGGAAGCGATTTATGAATTCGACGTCAAAGATATGCCCGTCACTGTCGCGGTAGATTCGCGCGGTGAGTCCGTGCATACCACCGGCCCGCAAATTTGGAAGGCAAAAATTGAAGAAGGTGTGGTGAACGTGCAATAAACATATGGCGTTCAATATTACATTAGTTGTATGTGTAATAAAAAAACCGGCTGTGAGCAACAGCCGGTTTTTTTGTTGTTAGAGAAAACCTAAAAGTTGGAAATTAAAAAAGATTTTATAATAGTTTTAAATTTTATTGTCTTGTATCAATTGTTGAGCTGTTTATTTAATAATAATTTGAACAAATGGCTTTCCTGGCAAGCAAACTAAAATAAACCTGCTACTTTTAAAAGGACTTGTTTGTCGACAGGTTAAGTTGTGGTCGACTCAGTTTATTTGTTTTAAAGGGTGGAGGAATTAATGTCTGATTCAGCTGTAATAAAAATGCCAAAGCGATTTGATTATTCTTCCAGTTCTACGTTTAATCAAGACGTACTTTCGGCGCTGGAGGGCGCAGATGTTATTACATTGGACTGTGCCGAGATGGAGTATATCGATAGCGCAGGAATAGGCCTGCTTGTGATGGCGCAAAAAAAAGCTCAATCCAGACAGTCTAAGATTGCAATTGCTAATCTGCAGTCGACTCCGCGAGAAATTCTAAAGTTAGCAAATTTGCAAAAAATAATTGAAATTAGCTAGTGATTGTCCATTATGAAAGATGCTTCATCTGGCAAAAAGTATTCAATTTTAGTTGTGGATGATGATGAGATTCTAAATGAGTTAATGTGCCAGTTTTTGCGAAGTAAAGGGTTTGTTACTCATTCTGTATATAGCTATTTGAAATCATTTGAATTGTTGCAAGCACCTATGACATTTGACTTGATAGTGTTGGACTATCAGTTAGGTGATGGTACTGGGTTGGAGTTTTTGGCTGACCTGAATTTTCATAACAAGAATAATAAACCTCCGGTGATAATGATCAGCTCCAATCAGGACGCTGTTCTTCTTGAAAGCTGTTTTGGGAAAGGCGTTACAGACTACTTAATTAAGCCGGTTAATCTTTCGTTGCTCGCATTGAAAGCTGGTGCTTTGATAAATGCTGTCGCAATGCAAAATCTCATTGCTGTGCAAACGGCTGAGCTTGAGCGATTTAAGTCTGAAGCGGAGCGCGAAGAGTCTATCGCCAAAGAAATTTATGAATACTTATTACGTCAAAATAGTCAGAGCGTTGAAGGTGTCACTAATTGGTTGAAATCTTCGTCTTCCTTTAGTGGTGATATTGCTTTAACTAAATTTTCCCCCTCTGGTGATCTCTTTTTTTTATTGGCTGATGCTACTGGGCATGGATTGTCTGCAGCGATTACATTGATGCCGATGGTGTCTGTTTTTAGCAGTATGGTGGATAAGGGTTTTCACCTTCAGCCGATAGTGACTGAGATTAACAAAAAATTAATACACGATACGCCAGGCGATCGATTTATCGCTGCGGTAATGATTCATTGGCGTCGCGAGCAAAATGAACTTGATGTTTGGAATGGCGGCATGCCTCCAGTGTATTGGGTGCATCAAGGGAGGCTGTTACATCAATTTGTTTCGCAGCACATGGCTTTGGGGATCTTAGAAGAGGGGATGTTTGATGCTGGTGTTGTTAGTTGCCCTGCGCAAAGTGTTGGACTTATCCTTGCCTATAGCGATGGGTTGATAGAGGAAGTAAATGATGGCGGTGTTTCATTTTCAAGCGATCAAGTTGTCGCGGTTGCGCTTACCAATTCTACAGAAATATTGCCGTCATTAATTGTGGGACTGGAGCAGCACACTGGGCGCAAGAAATACCGCGATGATGTTTCTATTTGTATTTTGGATGCGGCGCGTATTTTTACCCCTGATTAATCAAGTTATCTCTGTTGCAGCCGGGTTCGAGAGCGATTTTTTCAGGGATAGGCTTTGATAAAATGTCGGGCAGTAACGGGATGTGCTATTAAATTTCCTTGGCTGCTTGCAGGAACTCAACAATAAAATAATATTCCTCTCCCTTCTGTTCTATGTGTATTTTTCCATGCATTTTTTCTATGATTTCTTTGGCGATTGCCAGCCCTAGGTCTCCTTCTGCATACCGTTCTTGATTTGTAGGCTTATGATTTGTTCCAAAATACAATAGTAAGCTATTGCGCTCTACTTCACTTGGTTTCCCCGCGATTGCGATGGCAATTTTTACTCGGTTGCGGTCTTCACTAATGCGTATGTCTAATTCGGATTTTGGCTCAGAGAGCTTTAGTGAGTGTTGTAGTAGATGCGTCAGAGCTTGATTCAAACGTGCGCTATCTATATGTGCTGTGAGGTTTGTTTCTGTTGCTGTTATTGAAACGCGGCATTGATAAATGTCAATGTAAGCTTCATTTCGTTTTAGGGTTTCTTTAATTAGCGGGTATACCATTTGTGTTTTTAATTTATAGGGTGCGTCGCCTTTGGATAGGTTGTGCACTTCGATTAAATCACTCATGAGTTTTTGTAATTTAATGCTGTTGTTTTGTGCTATGCCGACAGCGTGAAGCAAGGGCTCGGGTAGGTGGGTAAATGAATCATTTTGCAGCAGGCTAATAGCTTCTGTTATAACATTAAGTGGCCCCAGGATTTCTTTACTGGCAGCGGTAATAAATTGACTGTGAAGCCCATCAATACGTCGTTTTTCAGTTATGTCGCGTACTATGCCAATAAATAGTGGTTCATCGTGCTGAAAAACACGCGAAACCATTAGGTCCATTGGGAATTCATCGCCGTTGCGGCGTAAACCAATTACTTCTCGCCCTATTCCAAGTATATTTTTTTTGCCTGTTTTTAGATATTTTTTTATATATTCATCGTGCATTGATTTGTGGGGTTCAGGCATTAATGTACTGATGTTGCTGCCGATAATATGTTTGGCTCTGTATCCAAAAATGGTTTCCGCTGCGTGGTTAAAGCTTTGAATTATGCCGTCTTTTGAGATGGTGATGATGCCATCGGCAATATCATTAAGAATAGTCTGTGTATGTTGGCTGCTGGCCTCGAGTGCTGCTTTGTCCTTAGCGTGCTGCTGTTCATGATTCATCGTTTGAATAAATTGAGCAATGCTTTTAAGAATGGGTTCCAACTCTTCTGCAGTTTGATTTGTGTAGCCAAGTGGTGAGTTGGCGAGCCCGAGGATAGCTATTTTTTCTTGGCCATTAAAAATAGGAATCCCAATAAAGTTGTTGATGGCAGGGTGTCCCGGTGGCAGTGTGGTAGCTCGCATGTCGCGAGCAAGATTGGGGCTGATGATGGGTTTTTCAGAGCGCAGAATCATGCCGAACAGATTGTCCAAATTTCGGTACTCACCATTCTCTGGCATGTTGGCTGTGCGAAATTTTTCCAGTGCCCGATCTTCTTTTTTATGGCTGCCAAATACCAAGGTGCGCATAAAAGGATTTTGTTCGGCATCTTTTGCTACTTGCCCAATGAAACCTAGTTCGCTATGACAGAGCGGCAATGTTTCTTTTAGTAGTGCGCTCAGTGCAGACTTAATATCCCCGTCGCCGATGTAAATAGACTGGGCATTATTAATGATTTTTTCCAGTTTCTGCTTTTGATTTAATTTATTTGTAATTTTTAGCAGGTGAAAGTTCTTATTGAGTTGGTCTTCCATGTTATGGCGCGCACGTGTGGTGCTGGCAATCACAAAAAAGATAAACAACAGTGTCATGCTGGTCATTGCGATTGCTGTGGGGCCATCCTCGATAAAAATAATAATGCTGAGTGGGGTGATGGCGAGAACAACAAAACCAATGGATGAATATTTGTCGACGGTGAGCGATGTTATTGAGCCACTGGCTACACCTGCGAGAGAAAACGCGAGTAGCGCTTGGTAAACTGTATCATCCGGCGCAAATAATAAAACCGCGGTGGCGCCCCAGGCGGAGCCGGTTAACCAGACACCGATGCGAAAGCTGTTCAACCAAAAACGTGCGGGGTAAAGTTGGTGTGCGTTATGCCAGAAAATCCATAAGATCAGGCGCCCAAGCAGGGTGCAGCCTAAGAGTAAATTCCACAGGATAATTTCTGCTTGACCAATAATTGGCCAATGCGAGATGCTGAGAATTAAGGCAATAATTATGGAGGAGAGGAGTGATACCGGAAGGCTATGGTAGAGCGAGCGCATTTGTTCGTTAGCCAGTGTCGATTGGCTGAGCGACTCGTCGTCAATAGATTGCTGCAATAGCGATTTCTCAGGCATTCAATGTTCCGTTAGTCGACAGATAGGGCTAGAAAAGGGTTGTGTGCGGCAGCAGTAGAATTGATATTAAGCTGATGAGAGTATAGGACAGTCTGTACGCCTTTCTAGTCAGTGTTAGCAATCAGCATAGCTGATTGCTTGGGGGGCTCCTATTACAAGTTATTACTTAGGCAGGGGGAGGTGAGATGCTGGTTCTGTCGATCAGATGACACTTCAGCAGTGCTTATTTTTTGATTGTGTGCATTAGAGAGGCTGTTGATGAGTGCATTAAGTGAAAAAACCTGCAGTAGTTGTCGCGCTGATTCACCTTTGCTCGATAATGTAGCGATACAGGCGGCGCTCTTGGAATTGCCGGAGTGGACAGTAGAAATCGTTGCAGGCGTAAATCAATTGATGCGGGTGTACCGGTTTAAAGATTTTGCGCGGGCAATGGATTTTACCTTGGCTGTGGGGGAACTGGCGGAGGAGTATGGCCACCACCCGGCATTATTGACCGAGTGGGGCAGGGTAAGAGTGAGTTGGTGGACGCACAAGATTCATGGCTTACATGAAAATGATGTGATTATGGCTGCTAAAACAGAGCAGTTGTTTCAAGCGCGTTTTGCCACTCAACCCTAATAGAGGCGATATTGCTCGGGGATCTGTTCGATTGCATCGATTGGCGGCATGAGCTTGCGCAAAATGCCGTCGTGAATATCGTAAATCCAGCCGTGAATTGTTAATTCTTGCCCGCGTGCCCAGGCGTTTTGCACTATGTTGCTGCGCGCCACATTTTCCACTTGTTGCACTACGTTTAATTCGCAGAGGCGGTTGACGCGATCATTGGGGTCGGCAATTTCATCCATAATGTCTTTGTTTTTGTAGTAGACATCGCGAATATTGCGCAGCCAATAGTCAATCAATCCTAATTTATGGTTTTCCATCGCCGCTTTTACCCCGCCGCAACCGTAATGGCCGGTGACCATCACGTGTTTTACTTTGAGAAACTCAACGGCGTAGTTGAGTACGGTCATACAATTCAGATCGGTGTGGATAACTACGTTGGCGACATTGCGATGTACAAATAATTCGCCCGGTGCCAGGTCGACAATTTGGTTGGCGGGAACGCGGCTGTCAGAGCAGCCAATCCATAAATATTCAGGTGCTTGTTGCTCAGCTAGTTTGGAGAAAAAGTTGGGCTCGTTGCGTTTAATGTTTTCGGCCCACTTAATATTGCTGGCAAATAGGCTCTCTAAATCACTCATTGTGTTGCTCCTGGTGGTCACGTACAAAGGTCAGAATAGCGGTACGACATTTAGCCGCAAAAATCAGGCCGCAGTATAGGGGAAAGCGATTGTCGAGTGTTACATTGCACCTTTTCAGATGCTTGGATTGGATAGTTTAAAGGGATAAAAATGATGAAGCCCACTACACAAAACACTCTCTATTGGCACGATTATGAAACCTGGGGGGAGGTTCCGGCGCTGGACAAGCCCTCGCAGTTTGCTGGCATCCGCACCGATGAGGATTTAAATATTATCGGCGATCCCCTGATGGTTTACTGCCAACCGGCGGCGGACTTATTGCCCAAGCCCGAAGCTTGTTTGGTCACCGGCTTGTTACCTCAGGTCGCTGCAGAGCGCGGTGTGCCAGAGTATCAATTTATTGCGGCGATTCACGCGGAATTATCTCGCCCCGGCACCTGTGGGGTGGGTTATAACTCGATCCGTTTTGATGACGAAGTGACGCGTTATACGCTGTATCGCAACTTTTATGACCCTTACGAGCGCGAGTGGCGCAACGGCAATTCGCGCTGGGATATTATCGATATGGTGCGCATGACGCGCGCACTGCGCCCCGAGGGTATTGAGTGGCCGGATTACGAGGATGGTCGCCCCTGCTTTAAGTTGGAGATGTTGAGTCAGGCCAACAACCTCAAGCATGAGGCGGCGCACGATGCGCTCTCGGATGTTTATGCCACTATCGCGGTGGCCAAGCTGATCAAGATAAAACAGCCCAAGCTTTACGATTACGCCTATCGTCTGCGCGACAAACGGTTTGTCGCCAGTTTGATCGATATCGACAGCCATAAACCGCTGCTGCATATCTCATCGCGTTTTCCCGCAGAGAATGGCAATGCGGCGCTGGTTTTGCCGCTCGCTATGCATCCCACTAATAAAAATTCAGTGATCGCCTTTAACCTCGGCACTGACCCTAATGCCTTACTGACGTTGCCGGTTGATGAATTGAAGTTGCGTCTGTTTACCCGCACCGAGAATCTAGCCGAAGGTGTTGAACGGTTGGCACTCAAGGAAATTCATTTCAATAAAACACCGATGGTGTTACCACCATCAATGTTGGATGACGCAACCGCACAGCGCTTGGCAATCGATAAACAAGCTTGTGAGCGGCATTGGCAAACGCTGCGCAATCTCACTAGGTCTGAGCAGCAGCTGTTGCGGCAGAAGCTTTACCAGCTGTACAGCAGTCAGGAATTTGCCGAAAAAACCGATCCTGAACAAATGCTCTACAGCGGCTTTTTTGAAGCGCACGACAAGCGCTTAATGGATCGCGTACGGCAGGCAACGCCTGAATCGCTGGCCAGTGAGGTGTTTGATTTCCACGATGCGCGGTTAACGGAAATGTTGTTTCGCTATCGCGCGCGCAATTTCCCTACTAGTCTTAACTCTGAAGAGCGCCAGCGCTGGCAGGCGTTTTGCCGTTGGCGGTTGACCACTAAAGAGGCTCAGGCCAGTTTGACGCTGGAAGAGTTTGAGGCGCGGCTGCAGTTGCTGATGGCGGATGTGAATATCTCGGTGGTACAGCAAGATTTGTTAAAGCAATTGGCACTCTATGCCGATATGCTCAAACAGGATTTGTAAATTGATAATGCAACCTTGGCGGTTTGTGTTGCGGTAAGTACCACAACAGTGGGTAGGTTGATTAAAAAAAGGAAAGAGTCTGGCCAGTATTCAGAATATCTTTCCCTCGACAGCTATCTTTCCATATGTTGGATGGATCATTCCGTTGGAGATCAAATAATGTCGGCTCACTGGTCATTACGAAAAAAAATAAGTGCATCAGTCGCCATATCGCTGTTGCTCGTAGGATGTGCCGTTTCCTACCTCTCTTACACCTCTGCGATGGCGGCGATGGAGGTTAGTATCAGTCGCCAAGTTGCCGGTATTTCGGCGACTTTTAGCAAATATGTGAGCGACTGGTTCGCTCTCAAAGGGAAGGCGCTGGAGGGCTTTCCGGCTAGCGCTAGCGAAGGCAATTACAACGCGCACCTTACCCAAGTGAAGATTTCCGCCAACGTCGACAATAGCTTTTTAGCTTTTGCCGATGGCAGGCTCTTTAACGCCAATAATTTAGTGATGGCGCCAGGCAACGACGATCCTCGCGTTTGGGGTTGGTATATCGCTGCGGTTAAAAACCCACGTGAGACCTATATAGCGGATCCTTCGGTGGCTTCAGCCACGGGGAAAAATGTGGTATCGCTTGGACGCGCTGTGCTTAATAGCGATGGCAGTATCAAAGCAATCTTGGGGATTGATGTCGTCATTGACGATATAGTCCAGCAGCTGCGCGATATCGACCTGCCGGGCAATGGTTATATGTTTATTGTACGTGGCGACAAGGTGTTTTCCCATGCAGATCAAAAACTGCTCAACAAACCCTTGCGCGACATATCCTCTGATTTTACCGCGATTCGGCTGGAAAAAATATTGCGTGAAAAAGGGGCGCAGCATCTGATTCAGGTGAACGGCAAGGCAGTGCAGGTTTTTGCTGACGCTATTCCAGGGTCGAATTTGGTATTGGTGATGCTGCTGGAGCGTGAGTTGTTAGTGGGTCCCGTACAAGCGGCGCTCATGGGGCAGTTAGCGGTGATTTTGATATTGCTGGTGGCAACATTATTGGTGCTGAATTGGCTAAATGGCATACTTTTGTTGCCGCTGCATAATGTTTCTCAGGCCCTGTCGGAAATTGCCTCTGGCGGCGGTGATCTGTCGCGCCGTCTGCCTGTTACATCGAATGATGAGGTGGGTTTGCTGGCGGCTAATTTCAATTCATTTGTTGAGCATATGAATGACCTGGTTGCGCATATTCGTGCCCAAGCGGCAGAGTTGCAGGACAACGCCCGCTCCATGGCAGATTCAGCGGTGAGCTCGGTGCGTGAATTGGGGGTGCAGCAACAGCAAATCGGCATGGTGGTAGTGGCCATGAATGAAATGACCAATGCAACGCAAGAGATTGCCCATCATACGGAGCACACTGCAGACTCGGTGCGCGAGTCGGTCAGCAGTGCGAGTGAAGGTAAGCAGCAAGTGGACAGAACTCGCGATTCGATTGTGGTGCTTGCTGAAAAAGTGGAGCAGGCCTGTAGCGTGATTTCGACTCTTAATAGTAATGCGCAAAATATTAGTGGGATTCTTTCCACCATTCAGGGGATTGCCGAGCAAACCAATTTACTTGCACTCAATGCTGCTATCGAGGCCGCACGCGCAGGCGAGCAGGGCAGAGGATTTGCGGTAGTTGCCGACGAGGTGCGGGTTTTGTCGCAGCGCACACATGCTAGTACGGAAGAGATACAGTCAATGATTGGTTCGCTACAATCTACTGCGCAAAATGCAGTGTCCATCATGGAAGAGGGGCGTCATCTAGCAACCGGAAGCGTTGAAAACGCTGATAGCGCCTCCAGTTCCCTCGAGAAAATCAATTCGGCTGTAGGGACGATCAGTGGCATGGCGGTGCAGATTGCAACGGCTGCTGAAGAGCAAAGTCAGGTGGTTAAAGAGGTGTTGAATAACATCAACTCGATTAAGGCGGTTGCGGATAGCTCTGCTGCTGCCGCTCATCAAGATGACTCGCGCGCGCAAAGCTTACAGAATTTGGCGCGTGCACTTAACGCCAAGGTGTCAACGTTCCGGCTGTAACAATCTGTTGTTTTACTCCTGTAACAAAAGCAGCCATTAGTGCTGTTTTTATTTTGGGTGAGTCAGACGGTTGGTGGCTGAGATGCATTTTCATTTAGCGTTAAAAGCCGCACTTTAACCCTCGTAAGTGTGGGAATTTCCGTGGCTTGCGAGTACAATTCCGCGCCCAAGTAGGTACTGGTCTGTGGCTTGTGCCCGGTGAATTGTCAACGAGTTATAGCGGGAGCTTCCCATGTCATCTATCAAAAAAGTCGTGTTGGCCTATTCCGGCGGCCTCGATACCTCAGTAATCGTCAAATGGCTGCAAGAAAACTACAACTGTGAAGTCATCACCTTCACCGCTGACATTGGTCAGGGCGAAGAAGTAGAGCCAGCGCGCGCCAAAGCCCAAGCGCTCGGCGTTAAACAAATTTATATCGATGATCTGCGCGAAGAGTTCGTGCGCGATTTCGTATTCCCGATGTTCCGTGCCAATACCATCTATGAAGGCGAATACCTGCTCGGTACGTCTATCGCCCGTCCATTAATCGCCAAGCGCTTGATTGAAATCGCTAACGAAGTAGGCGCCGACGCGATTTCTCATGGCGCTACCGGTAAAGGTAATGACCAGGTGCGCTTTGAGCTGGGTGCCTATGCACTTAAACCTGGCATCAAGGTAATTGCTCCATGGCGTGAGTGGGATCTGACTTCCCGTGAAACCTTGATGGCTTATTGCGAGCAGCACAATATTCCGGTTGATTTCAACAAAAAGAAAAAGTCGCCTTACTCTATGGATGCCAACCTGCTGCATATCTCCTATGAAGGTGGTGTGTTGGAAAACCCATGGACTGAAGCAGAAGATGATATGTGGCGCTGGAGTGTTTCGCCTGAAGCCGCCCCTGATCAGCCAACCTATCTTGACCTGACCTATGAGAAGGGCGATGTGGTAGCGATTAATGGCGAGCGCATGTCACCGGCTACCGTGCTGACCTATTTGAATAAAGTGGGTGGTGAGAATGGTGTTGGTCGTTTGGATATAGTTGAAAACCGCTTTGTAGGCATGAAGTCTCGCGGTTGCTACGAAACTCCTGGCGGTACCATTATGCTGCGCGCACACCGTGCGATTGAGTCCATCACCTTGGATCGTGAAGTGGCGCATTTGAAAGATAGCCTGATGCCCAAGTATGCCGAGATGATTTACAACGGCTTCTGGTGGAGCCCCGAGCGTAAGATGATGCAAACCATGATCGATGAATCGCAAGAGTATGTGAATGGTGAAGTTCGCGTGAAGCTCTACAAAGGTGCGGTACATGTGGTTGGTCGTCGCTCGGCTGACAGTTTGTTCGATGAAAAGGTTGCAACCTTTGAAGATGATGCTGGCGCATACAACCAAAAAGATGCGGAAGGCTTTATTAAACTAAATGCCTTGCGCATGCGTATTGCTGCAAACAAAGGCCGTGTTCTCAAGTAAGGTATGAAAAAACCGCCCCTGTTCAAGGGGCGGCTCACAGATTAGTAGCCCATTGTGGTTCTATTGATCAAAGTCGCTGCGTTCGCGGTAAAGAGCGCATAAATAATTTGATAAATATCAATCCTACATCGACAAGGGTGAGACAAACTGCCGCTCATCAGGCAGAATGCCGCACCAAAAGTAGGGTTATAGGGTTGTCAAATTGCCGTGTAAGTCCGGGCGATAAATAGCGCTGACAGAGACAAAAAGTTTTCATTTTCTTTTAAGTAATAGGAAAGTCCTATGGGTAGTCATGCGGTAGTAGCTGGAGATCCTCCGGCATACGACTTCGATATAGTGCGCAAATTCTCCATTATGACCATTGTTTGGGGCATATTTGGGATGGGAATTGGTGTTCTTATCGCTTCTCAATTGGTTTGGCCGGGTCTCAATGATCTGCTTCAACCATACACCAGCTTCGGTCGCTTGCGTCCGTTGCACACTAACGCAGTTATTTTTGCATTCGGCGGTTGTGCGCTTTTTGCTACCTCTTATTACGTGGTTCAGCGCACCTGTCAGACTACATTGTTTGGTGGTTGGTTAGTTCCATTCACCTTCTGGGGCTGGCAGGCTGTTATCGTTTTGGCAGCAATCACCTTGCCTCTGGGCATGACCTCGGCAAAAGAGTACGCCGAGCTGGAATGGCCAATCGATATTCTGTTAGCACTGGTGTGGATCTCTTACGCGATTGTGTTCTTTGGCACTATCGTTAAGCGTAAAACCTCGCATATTTATGTTGCCAACTGGTTCTACGGCGGTTTTATTGTGACCGTAGCGGTACTGCACATCGTTAACAGTGCCGCAATTCCCGTTACTCTAACCAAATCCTACTCCGCCTATGCGGGTGCTGCCGATGCGATGGTGCAGTGGTGGTATGGTCACAACGCGGTAGGTTTTTTCCTCACCGCAGGTTTCCTCGGCATGATGTACTACTTTGTACCCAAGCAAGCTGGCCGTCCGGTTTACTCTTATCAATTATCTATCGTTCACTTCTGGGCGTTGATTTCCCTGTACATCTGGGCGGGCTCGCACCACTTGCATTATTCCGCATTACCGGATTGGACCCAGTCGTTGGGTATGGTGATGTCCTTAATTCTGCTCGCGCCAAGCTGGGGCGGTATGATCAACGGGATTATGACTCTGTCAGGAGCTTGGCATAAGCTGCGCACCGACCCTACCTTGCGTTTCCTTGTCGTTGCTCTTTCTTTCTATGGTATGTCTACCTTTGAAGGCCCGATGATGGCAATCAAAAACGTTAACGCACTCTCGCACAACACCGACTGGACCGTTGGCCATGTTCACTCTGGTGCCCTGGGTTGGGTGGCGATGATTTCTATTGGCGCGCTTTATCACATGCTGCCAAAGCTGTTTGACCGCGAAGAAATGCACAGCGTAAAACTGATCAACTTGCACTTCTGGTTGGCGACTGTAGGTACCGTACTCTACGTAGTTGCTATGTGGATCAATGGTATCGGCCAAGGTCTGATGTGGCGTGCATTTAACCCGGATGGCTCTTTGACTTATAGCTTTATCGAGACAGTGGTGTTCAGTAAAGGTGGCTATGTGATGCGTGCAATTGGCGGCGCCTTCTTTCTGACCGGCATGCTGATCATGGCGTACAACACATACCGCACAGTAAGCGCAGCTAAAAAAGCGGCCGAAAGTGTTAATCAGCCTGTTCAGGCGCCAGCTGTTTAAGGGGAATGCCATGAAAGGTCATGAAATAGTAGAAAAGAATATCGGCTTGATGACTGTATTTATGGTTATCGCCATTAGCTTTGGTGGTTTGGTGGAAATTGTTCCGCAGTTCTTTCTTAAGCAAACCACTACGCCCATTGAAGGTTTGAAACCGTTGAGTGCGGTGCAACTGGAAGGGCGCGATGTTTATATCCGCGAAGGTTGCCATGTCTGCCATACCCAGATGGTGCGCCCATTGCGCGCGGAAGTTGAGCGCTATGGACACTATTCAGTGGCGGGCGAATCGGTTTACGAGCATCCATTTCTTTGGGGTTCCAAGCGTACCGGCCCTGATCTGGCGCGTGTGGGTGGTCGCTACTCCGATGATTGGCACAAAGTGCATTTATTCAATCCGCGTATCGTAGTGCCTGAGTCAATTATGCCTGCCTACCCCCAGCTGTATGACAATAAACTGGATGGCAAGCACACTGAGGCAAAAATGCGTGCTTTGGCAAAAGTAGGCGTTCCTTATACTGAAGAGGATTTTGCCGGTGCAGAGCGAGCTGTTAAAGGCGTCACTGAAATGGACGCGCTGGTAGCTTACCTACAAAATCTGGGCGTACTGCTCAAAGAGAAGCGCTAATGGACGTAGGTACAATCGGCGCAATCTCTACGGTACTGGTCACTATTGCGTTCTTCGGCGTTTGCTTTTGGGCATTTTCTCCCAAACTCAAGAAACGTTTTGAAGAAGATGCCAAGTTGCCATTTGCCGATGAACCTCAAGACAAGCACACAGATGATCATAAGTAATCATCGATTAGGGCGGATTTAACTATGAGTACTTTTTGGAGCCTTTGGATCATTATCCTCACAACCACCAATTTGGTGCTGTTGTTATGGATTCTCTTGGCTACCCGCAAGAAAGTGGTGGCGGGCGAAGCAAGCACGGAAGCACAAACGACTGGCCACGAATATGATGGTATTGAGGAATATGATAATCCTTTGCCGCGTTGGTGGTTTTGGATGTTCATTCTGACGTTTGTATTTTCTGTTGGGTATTTAATCATTTATCCAGGTATGGGTGCCTACGAAGGTATCAAGGATAAGGACGGCAAGGCTTGGACATCCGTCAACG
>CAXAVL010000039.1:0-25184 GCA_963971905.1 uncultured Cellvibrio sp. | reverse complement strand
TTACTTCCGTAATCTTACTCCAGAGCAGGAATTGAGCTTGCTGGCGCTGGGCAGCCGTCCGGCCAAGCGCAAATCGACCGGTGGAGTTGAGAGCTTGCGCGCTATTCCCTGGGTGTTTGCCTGGACGCAAGTGCGCCTGAATTTGCCCGCCTGGTTGGGTACTCGCCAAGCGTTTGAATATGCATTAAAAAATGACCCTGAATTGTTGCAAGATATGGTAAGCAACTGGCCGTTTTTCTCCAGTTTCCTCGACCTGTTGGAAATGGTAATCGGTAAAGCCGATGGCCCTATCTGCACCTACTACGAACAACAGTTGGTACCGGTGGAGTATCGCGGTTTGGGGCAAGAGTTGCGCGGTGATCTACAAGCACTTGAAGGCTTAATTAACCAACTGAAAAATCAGGATGTTCTACTTTCCGATGAGCCTATGCTGCGCCAGTCGCTGGAAGTGCGTAAGCCCTATGTTGACCCGCTCAACTACCTGCAGGCGGAATTGCTCAAGCGCTATCGCAGCAGTGAAACCATAAGCCCCGACCTCGAGCGCGCGCTCAAAGTGACCATGGCGGGTATTGCGGCGGGTATGCGTAATACGGGTTGATTTCCGTTGTGTCAGCCAACACCGTTTATGCGGTGTTGGCAGTGTTATTTTTACCGCAGTAGTGTTTTATTTTCCCTCTCCCCACGTCTTTTTCCTCCGTTTATATTCTTTTTGTAATCAATTCATCTAAAAAGCCAGCGGGTATATTATTTAATCTGCTTATAGCGAAAAGCCTTGGCATACCGTCTTTTTGGCGCTAAAGTTTGCATTAATGTGTGACTGACAACGTAGTCATGAGAAAAATAATAGAATTAAGGCAAAAACTATAGCTTCAAGTACGAAGCAAACCATCACCGATCAGCCGGTACTCCCGGTCATCTACGGATAGCACGTTCATAGCGCCTTTGCTGAACAGCGATGCGGTAGTCTGCCCAAATAGCTAAAGACTATTAATTCTCATTTCACGGTCATGTAGTAGTGAGGTATTTACTCCAATGAAAGTCTCCAGTAGTAGAAATACTATTCACTCCGCTCAGCGTGCGTTCACCCTGATAGAAATGATGATTGTGGTTGCGGTTGCCGGTATTTTGGCCGCTATTGCCCTACCTTCTTACAACAGCTACATCATTAAAAGCGAAATTCGCAGTTCTCAGGCGGATTTGCTTGCATTGAGTTTGAATTTTGAAAATCGCTATCAGCGCACCTTGGCTTATCCGGTGGTTGCGAGTGATGACAATGACACTGCCGGCTTGAAAGATCTGTTCAAGGGCTGGAGTCCCAGTGCCGACAACTTTAATTACTCCCTGTCGGTTACTGAGGCGGCGAAATATACCCTTAAAGCGACCGGTAAAAATCGTCAGAGCGGCTGCAGCATCACGCTTACCAATACCAATGTGCGCGCGAACTCGGGTTGTAAATACAGCAGCGGTAGCTGGCTATGAAGCAGATAGGTATGACCCTGATTGAAATGATGATTGTGGTTCTGCTTATCGGATTGCTTGCACTTGCTGCATCCCCCTTCAGTAGTGCCTGGGTTGATAGTGCCGATGTGAGTAAAACTGTGGCGGCGCTGGAGCAAGCAGTGGGCGGAGCCAAGGCTGCGGCGCTGCGTAATGCGACCGCGGTGCAGGGCGATGCAGCTGCCAGCGCACTCTGTTTGGCTGATAGCAAGTTACAGCTTGTGGCAGCAGTTGCTGGTAGTGCGATCGATTGCAATGCAGTGGTAGCGGATGCGGTGCTTTGGTCAACCGCAATTCCCCAGAGGGTAGATATCAAATGGGGTGAGCTCGGGATAAGCGATTGGATGTGCAGTTGCTTTACCAATAAGGGGTTGCTCAGCGCTACGGCTCCCAACTGCAATGCCTGTGCTACCAACCTGACGTTTACGGTCTCATCAGGAGCAGAAAGTGAAACGATTAACATCTATTAAGGGAGCACTAACCTTCTCGCACCATAGCTACCATCAAAAGGGTGGAATACTGATTGAGTCGCTGATTGGCATGTTGGTTTTAGCACTGATCGGCGGTGGGATTATGCATGCCACTGCGCGTATGACCAATGCGCAGCGGGAGATGGCTATCAATCATCTGGCAGTTGATCAAATGCGCACTATGTTGATGAGCCGTTCCGTGGCTGGTGCGGATTTATGCTCCGGTAACTACAGTCTTACCCTGCCGGGTCAAGCTGAGCCGCTGGCAGTGACGGTTAAGGGGTGTGCATTGGCGCCCGCAAAAATCACCGGCATCAAAATCGATGGCGCCATTATTGGTGAACAAACGATTCAGGCAATCCAGCCCTTGGTGTTGGAGGTGGGGCAGGGCGATACATTAGTCCGTGGGGCAGTTGGCAATGGCTTATAACCTGTCGTTTAGTCGCCTCCAGCGGGGTATGACCTTGATTAGTTTGATGGTGGGCTTATTGCTTTCGATGATCAGTATTCTGGCTGCCCTTTCTCTCTATAAAAGTCTGGTGCAGGTTTCGATCGAATCCCGTACCGATGCAGTACAAGATGGCCAGTTGGCCTCTGCCATGTTGAGCTTGCAGTTGGAGTTGCAGACGGCGGGTTATGGTATCGCCACGGATGCGCCGGGTACGCACGTGCAATTGGTTGTCGGCCCTCCGCAGACTCTGTATTGGCGCTATAAAGACGCGGGCGCGACTTTTGTTTGTCGCGGTTTTCAAATAGAAGATGTTGAAAATAACACTCGTCGGCGCCTGCAGTTGTTGGCGCTTCCCGCCGCCAATTGCAACGCCAGCGGCGTGTTGAGCGGCTTACCCAACTGGGCGGTCAGCACTGTATTGGCAGAGTTTCGTGCGTCAGAGGCCGCCAGAGCAAATTTGCCAGCAATTGCGATAACCCTTGCCCGGCAAGAGTGTTTTCCTTATGGCATGGGTGAGGCCGCGGAACACCAGATGGTGACCGTCACTGCCGATAATGCTGCCCGTCGTGCAGCGGCGGATGAGGGTACGGCAGCGCCCAACGCGCCAGTGATACATAACTTTTGCTTATCGAATCTGTAATTCGAAGTGCGCAATGTTTTTTATCTTTATAGCTTGTGAGTGAAAACTATGACGAACTCAATCACCGGGCTTAAACGTATCGCCCTGCAACTGTCAATGGCGTCGATGCGCAGACAGCGCGGCGTGGCAACAATTTTGGTCATCCTGATGGTGGGAGTAGGATTGGTATCTGTCTCACTGGGTACCCTACACTCGGTGCGGAGTACCCAAGAGCGCCAATTGGTGGCACATGCCCAAGTCAATGCGCAAGCGGCAGTCTGGGCAACCGTAGATGTGGTGCGTCAATATCTGAAAACTCTGACGCCGCAACAATTGGCCGGTTTGACGGAAGATAGTACTTGGGCAATTGCGGGCAATGATGCCTTGGTGCAATCGGTGAAAATTGTCGATGTGGCTGTGCCAATTGCCCCTCAAATCGCCTACCGAATCACCACCCATGTCACAGCGACGGCGACTGCAGCGCAGTCCTCTTCCGTGCTCGAGGTGGTTTATGAGGTGACACCGGCTAAGGGTGGCGGCAATGTGGTTCTCAGTGGGGTGCTCGACTTTTATAACGATTTGACCTTGAGCGGCGGCATTGTCATGAAGGTGCCCGGCGGCGCTAATATCAATGTCGATGGCGACTTTAACGCGAAAGGTAGTGTGGTTGGCATGGATGGTTTTGGGTTGGGAACTGTTGCGGTTACCGGCAGTGTGACCGTTGGCTCCGATATAGCCGCGCAGGTGTTAAAGGGCAAAAATATCACCATTACTGGTGGCTCAACCGCGAAACGTATCTATGCGTTTGGTGATCCCGATGCGACTGGCACTGGTTGCTGCGGTAATGTGGATATGACCGGCGGTACCGGAGCAGAGATTATCCAGGCTAATGGCAGCGTGAAGTTAGCTGGTGGGGGGGTGTCGCAAACTGTAGATGCCTTGCGTGATATCACGGTTGATCGTGGCGGCTCGGTGCATGGTGTGCTTACTGCCGGGCGCGATATTTTTGCTAAACAGGCAAATAGCATCGCGACTACCCGCTCCATCCGCAATACCAGTATCACGGGCAATATTGATATTCCGGTGATTGAAGCGCACGGTAATGTCAGTTGTTCGGCTAGCTTGAGCTGGAAAAGGTTTCCCAGTATTACTGCAGGTGGCTCCATTACTAACTGTACGCCGGGGGCGGTCTTTAGGGCGAACACCTTGCCAAGCCCGGCTATCACCACCATAGCTAAGGTTTCCCCGGTGGTGATGAGTCAACCAGTTGTAGACGCTTGGGCGGTGCAGGCGACGGCCAATTACATCTTTGAATACAAAAACGGCGCGATGATGGTGGCTGTGCGCAACATTAATGGCATCCCCAGTGGTGACTATTATTTGGGAACCTACAGTAATACCTCAAATCGACAATATCTATGTACGGCTGTTGATCCCTCCAGCAAGCGTTGTACGAGTCCCGCGACCTCGGCTGAAGCCAAAACGATTTGCAATGGATTTTCTGTGCAGAATGCTTGTTTTGCTTACGATCAAGGCAAGAGCCAGTGGGAGATCAGGGGGAGAAATATGGCTCCAGGTGTAGTTTGGTTTAAAGGTAATCTCGACATAGGTACTGGCGATTATTACAACACTTTTGTTGCCTCTGGCAATATCACTTCTAGTGGGAGCCTTAATGCTTATGCGCTAAATCAGGCTGGTTATGGCACGGTTTGCAATAACGAGTTTCCGATCAATAAAACAGCAGATTTCTCTGGCCTTTATCCCACCAATTTTTGTGATATAGCCAATAAAAAGCTGATTCCCAACTCCCTTGGTAATATTGCGTTACTAGCCGGCGGATACAACCCCGCGGACAATACTGGTTCCGCCAAAACAGTTTACAGTGGTGGTTACGTCACCTTGAAAGCAGGTAACCATATTTACGGTACTGTTCTCGCTGGCAATCTGCTTGGCACCAGTGGTTCCACCTACATTTATGGTTATGTGTCAGCAGCAGGGTTAAAAAATCTTGATACTGAAGAGAACACTATGGGGGGCAGTACCACTATCGACTTAACCGGCATACCCACAGGAGCGGATCCAGGAGAAGTGCCGGATATGAGCGGCGTCACAGCAGAGCCATCCAGTGTAGTGCTCTGGTCGCGTTATTTATAAAATCGTTTGTTTTTTAGCAATTGTTCAAATCGGCGCGCCGGATAATTCTCCCGTGCGCCATTTTTTTATGGCGTCTCTTTTCCGCTGCGGTTACCGCCTTTGACGTGCATCTTCTGAGTAGATTCACTCAGAAGCATTGCTTTGACACCTATATAAACCCCGTCTATACCTAGTTAACCTACATAGCAGCAACGTGTGCAGGAATAACAATGAACGCAAATCTGCATCTTGCTATTGAATTTGACGGGCTCAAGCAATGAATACCAGCTATCCGAACGGGAAATCTCCTACTTTAAATTCATTCTCAAACACACAGCGCGGCTCATCTCATTTATTAGTAATGGGGGCAATCGCGGTTATGGGTGTAATTGGTTTGTTGTTACTTTTTCTCGCCTCGCTTTCGATGTTTTGGAAAGCTTTGCTGCTGTTTGTTGTGCTTGCTGCCGCCGCGATGGCCGGAATGCAAGTGATGCAAGCGGCAAAACGCGAAAGTGAACTGCAGAGCTCGTTGGCTCAAGCGCAAGGCGGGCAGCAACTCGCGCAAATGTATCGGCCATTGTTGGAAAACTATCAGCATTTATTACAAGAAATTTTACCGTTATGGCAGCGCCAAACTGAATTGGCGCGACACCAGTTAGAAAATAGTATCACTGAATTAGTGGGGCGTTTTTCAGAAATTCACCAGCGCTTACAAGCTGCAGTGGCTAGTTCCTCCACCACCGCGGTCAACATGAAAGGTGATACTGGCTTGGGCGGTGTAATTCGTTTTGCTAACCAAGAATTAGGTGCAATTACGCATACGTTACGGCAAGCCATTGAACAGCGCGATGAATTGCTGTCGGAAATTTCTGGCCTCTCGAAAATTACCGTGGAATTGAGTGGCATGAGTGCGGAGGTTGCCGGTATAGCTTCGCAAACCAATTTGCTTGCACTCAATGCTGCTATTGAAGCGGCGCGGGCCGGTGAGTACGGGCGCGGATTTGCCGTGGTGGCCGATGAGGTTCGCACCCTGTCCACTCGCTCGGGTGAAACCGGTGCACGTATCGGTCGCCGTATTGAGCAAGTCAACTCTACATTGCAAACCACGCTTGATCGCACCGCCGAATATGCCGCTGAAGATAATTCGCGTCTTATCAAATCTGAATCTTCGATCGCGCAAGTGCTTGAGCAGTTCCAGCATTCCAGTGAAAGCATTTTGCAGTCGGCACAAGTGTTAGAACACGAAAGCGCAGCGGTGCAAACCAGCGTGGAAGAAGTTTTGGTGAATCTGCAATTTCAGGATCGAGTCAGTCAAATTTTAGGTCATGTAATTGGTGATATGGAGAAACTGGCGGGTGCTATTGCCGATCAGGAAGCCAACTTGCGTCATGGCAAGCCAGTGATTGCAATTGATACCAGCGAATGGTTGCGCTCACTACAAAAAACCTACACCACCTTAGAGCAGGTTGATGTGCATCGCGGTAGCGGCTCCGCGCAATCCAAAGGCGCAAATAATTCAGAAATCACATTTTTTTAGGAGTAATGAATGTCCAAAGTAATTCTCATAGTTGATGACTCTGCCAGCGTAAGACAGGTAGTAGGAATTGCCTTGCGCAGCGCAGGTTATACCGTTGTTGAAGCTAGTGATGGAAAAGACGCACTAACCAAGCTGGATGGACAAAAAATTAACTTAGTTATTTCCGATGTGAATATGCCCAATATGGATGGCATTGCCTTTTTGAAAGAAATGAAAACTAAAGCCAACTACAAATTTACGCCGGTGATTATGCTCACCACAGAGGGGGCGGAAGATAAAAAACGTGAAGGCCAAGCTGCAGGTGCGAAAGCCTGGATTGTAAAACCTTTCCGCCCTGAACAAATGTTGCAAGCGGTTTCTATGCTGATCTAATCGGTATTATCTCTAATAGGAATAGGCTATGAACATTTCGCGAAAAAAGAGCAAGGATACGTCGACGCTGATTTTCGACGGCGATCTCACTATCTATTACGTCGCACAAATTAAAGATGAGCTATTTGCCGATTACGAAAAGCTGGGCGATAAGGTTGCGCTTGATTTGTCCTCGATTGGTGAGATAGACACGGCTGGGGTGCAGTTGCTTTTATTTGCGAAAAAGTTCTTTTCCTCTGTGCGTAGACCGTTATTCATCAGTAAGAGTAATGAATCAGTAGACAGTGTATTAACTGCGTTGGATGTAAACACGCAATTTGCAATCGAATCATAAGGAATCACACCATGAACCTCGACGGTGCTTTGCAGACATTCTTCGCAGAGGCGGAAGATTTGCTCAATTCCATGGAGGCAGCATTGCTGCGCATGGATGAGGGTGATACAGATATGGAGACCATCAACGAAATTTTTCGTGCGGCACATACAATTAAAGGTTCTGCAGGCTTATTCGGTCTCGATGATATTGTCAGCTTTACGCATATTGTTGAAAACGTATTGGATCGTGCACGGGATGAAAAAATTGTTATCAGTAGTGATCTGTTAAGTATTTTTCTTCCTTGTCGTGATCACATTGCCGTGCTGGTAGAAAATGCGAGGCTTGGAGAAAAAAATGACGCCGCATGTCTGGCGCAAGGCAAGGTCTTACTCGATTCATTGCAGCCTTGGTTGGAACCATCACTAACACAAACAAAAGAAAATACGCCCGCCACAAACGCGGTAAATGCACATGCGGCTAGTCAGTCGGGCGCAGACACCAATCACGATGCATGGCATATCTCTGTTCGTTTTGGGCCAGATTTGCTGCGCAATGGCATGGACCCTTTGTCGATTTTACGTTTCTTACGCACAATGGGCGAGATCAGCCACATCACCACAATTACCGACCATTTGCCTGCATTCGATAACTATGACCCTGAACAATTGTATCTCGGCTTTGAGATAACCCTTATAAGTGATGCGTCGCAGCAACAAATCGAAGACGCTTTCATGTTTGTGCGCGAAGAGTCAGAGTTAAAGATTATCCCGCCGCGAAGTAATATCGAGGCCTATGTCAATTTAATTAAATCCCTGCCTGAAAACACCCAGCGATTGGGCGAGATATTGGTAAAAAGTCACGCCATTAGCTTCCAAGAGTTGGAGGCGGCATTGGCGACCCAAAAAAGTCAGGCTAAAAGCACCGGCGCAGTGGGAATGTTAGGCAATATTTTAATCGAGGAGCAGGCGGTTCCTGCGGAAATTGTCAATGCTGCGCTCGATAAGCAAAAAAAAGTCAGCGAGAAAAAAACCAGCGGCGAAAATCGTTTTATCCGTGTCGATGCAGAGCGTTTGGATATTTTGATTAATTTGATTGGTGAGTTGGTTATCAATCGTCAACGGGTCGACTTGTTGTCCTCGAAAATGGGCAATCCCACACTGATTGAAGCGGTAACTTCAATGGGGAATTTCACTGAGGCAATCCGCGATGCGGCGCTCACTTTGCGCATGGTCCCAATTGGCGATACGTTTCAAAAATTCAAACGGGTAGTGCGCGATACTGCTAAATCAATCGGCAAAGAGATTGAATTGGAAATCGAAGGTGCAGAAACCGAGCTGGATCGCTCAATGGTAGAAAAATTGAATGACCCGCTGATGCATATTGTACGCAATGCTATGGATCACGGTATCGAAGCTATCTCTGTGCGTCAGGAGCGAGGCAAGTCCAGTTCCGGCACCATCAAGCTGACCGCGCGCCACGATGCGGGCAACATTGTTATAGGTATTCACGATGATGGTGGAGGTTTGGATATTGAACGTATTCGAAAAAAAGCGATTGCCAATGGCATTCTTGACGACGGCGAACACCTTTCGCGTCAAGAGCTATTCCAATTAATTTTTCATCCGGGTTTATCTACGGCGGAACAAGTTACTAATTTGTCCGGGCGTGGCGTGGGGATGGATGTTGTTAAACGCAATATTGAAGAGCTGCAGGGTGGAATTGAAATTGAAAGTGAAGTTGGTGTCGGCACTAGCTTTAGTATTCGTTTGCCGCTGACGTTGGCGATAATTGATGGCTTTCATGTTACCGCTGGTCACATTGATTTTATTGTTCCGCAAAACACTATTCTTGAATGCGTAGACTTACATTCATTGAGCCATGTGCAAGGTCAGAACTGTGTGAATTTACGCGGTGAACAGGTGCCCTATATTCGCTTGCGAGAAATTTTTTCTTTGGAGCCAAAAGATCACAGTCGCGAAAAAATCGTGGTGGTGCAATTTGGTGAAAAGCGCGCAGGTATAGTGGTAGATGAGCTGCACGGAGAGATTCAAACTGTAGTAAAACCCATGGGGCCTATATTTCAGGCGCTCAAAGGTATTGGTGGCTCCAGTCTGTTGGGTACAGGGGCGGTGTCGCTGATCCTCGATGTCCAGCAATTGATTGGTTTTGCTATTAATCGTGAACATTTACGTAACAACGCTTTTTCAGTGAGCGCGCAGGAGCAGGAACAATGAGTCAGCCCAGCAGACAAAAGAAGAATCAGTCAGTAGAGGTGATCAAACAATATCTGACGTTTCGAATTGGCAATGAAAATTATGGTTTGGAGTTGTCACAAACGCGTGAAATTATTGAGTACAGCGGCATTACTGAAGTGCCACTGATGCCCAGTTTTTTGCGCGGTGTTATCAACCTGCGCGGTGAAGTTGTACCGGTAATTGATTTGGCTGTTCGGCTGGGGCGTAAATCCATCGAAGTCCAAAAGCGTACCTGCATTATTGTGGTTGAGTTACAAAACAGCGAGCAAAATCATGTGCTGGGTTTGTTGGCCGATTCGGTCAGTGAAGTAATTGATATGAATGACGATAATATTGAGGACGCCCCTTCTTTTGGCGCCAATATTCGCGCTGATTTTATTCAGGGAATCGCTAAGCGCGATGATGAGTTTGTCGTGCTGTTAGATGCTAATAGTGCTCTTTCTATCCGCGAGTTGGCGCACCTGGTTGAAGCGCAGCTGCAATAATTTTCACACAAATAACTCGGTGGTTTTGAGGGAGTAGTTATGTTTAATAGCCTTACATTAAAATTTAAAATTCTTGTGCTCAGCATTTTAATTGTGTTGGGTTTGTCAACTTTGGGAGTTACTGCCTATTTACAAATTAGCTCTTACAACTCGGTAGTGAGCGAGACCTCAAAAAGTGTTCAGATAAGAGCCGATTTTTTGGCGGAAATTGAGCGCGCTGCAATTGGGTTTAAAACCCAGGTGCAAGAATGGAAAAATATTTTGTTGCGCGGCAATGATCCGGATATGTTCTTAAAATATACGGAAGGATTTAAAAAAGAAGAGAAGGAAGTGCAAGCTCATCTGGCAAGTGCAATGGCACTGCAAAAGGACAATAAAGAATCGGTGGCAGCAATTGTTGCACTGCAAAAAGAGCATGCAGAGCTGGGTGGCCGCTATCGCGAAGCGCTGCAAAGTTTTGATCAGGAAAACCCAGAGACAGGCAAGTTAGTCGATCGGGCTGTTAGTGGGATGGATCGTGAAACCAGTAAGCAAATGGAAGAGTTGGCAACTAAAACACTGGCTGACTTTGATCAGTTTCTAAAAGATTCGAACGCAAAAACAGAAGAAATTTATACTGATACAGTAAGTTTGTTACTTGTTATTTGTTTTGTGGCTTCGGTTATTATTATTGCAGTGATGACGTTCATTTTCCGCAATATGTTTGCCGTCTTGGGTGGTGAGCCTGCCTATACTGCCAATGTGGTCTCGCAGGTTGCAGATGGCCACCTCAATATTGATATACGACTGAAGCCGGGAGACAGCAGCTCGCTATTGGCTAGTGTGGCGAATATGAGCAAACAGCTCGCAGAAATTATTGGCGATGTGCGTAGTTCTGCCGATGCACTTTCTTCTGCCTCTGAAGAGGTAAATGCCACAGCGCAATCATTGGCAAAAGGCGCGTCAGTGCAAGCAGCAAGCGTGGAAGAAACCTCTGCGTCTATGGAAGAGATGTCAGCCTCTATCTCACAAAACAGTGAGAACGCAAAAATTACCGATGGTATGGCTCAAAAAGCTGCGCGCGATGCTGCAACCGGTGGTGAAGCGGTAATGGGCACCGTTGAGGCAATGCAAAAAATTGCCGAGCGCATCAGTGTGATTGATGACATCGCCTATCAAACAAATTTGCTCGCGTTGAATGCGGCAATCGAAGCTGGGCGCGCCGGTGAGCATGGGCGTGGTTTTGCCGTAGTTGCGTCGGAAGTGCGTAAATTAGCTGAGCGCAGCCAGATTGCCGCGCAAGAAATTGGCACCCTTGCACTGGATACAGTTAAGCGGGCAGAAACAGCTGGAACTATGCTCAAAGACATGGTGCCAGCTATTCGTAAAACGGCTGATTTAGTGCAGGAAATTGCCGCTGCCTCGTCTGAGCAAAATGCTGGTGTCGCACAAATTAATGGTGCGATTGGTCAGGTGAGTCAGACCATGCAACAAAACGCGGCGGCGTCAGAAGAGTTGAGCTCCACCTCGGAAGAAATGAGCGCGCAAGCGATTCGTTTACAGGAATCCATGACCTATTTCAAATTGGACGGGCTTAGTAAAACCACCTCATTCAAAACGCCTGCCAAAAAAAATCCCCCACCAGAAAATAAGCCGAAGAATGGGGCAGCTAAAAAAGTCCATATTAGTGATGACGAGCTGGACAAAAATTTTGTGCGATTTTCGTGAGATGGCGCTATTGCCAAGCAGGATGAATGCATTTGTTTTGCAGTAGTAAATCAGGCGCTTCACATTGGTTGGCAATAAGCGGCGCACAATAAGGTGGCTGACTGTGCGTCGATAAAAGTTAATAAGATGAGTCTCGCTATGGAAATGGACAACACTACTCCCATCCCTTCAGACAAAGAGTTCCAGCTGTTTCAGCGGTTAATTCAAGATAAGTTGGGAATTTTTTTACCCGCCCAGAAAAAAGCGCTATTGAGTAATCGTTTGTGGAAACGTCTGCAGGCATGTCAGGTTAAAGGATTTAGTGATTATTATCGTTTGATTCAAAGCCCGCAGGGAAAAACCGAGTTGAATCTTGCGTTAGAGTTGATCACTACGAATGAAACCTATTTTTTTCGCGAACAAAAACATTTCGATTATCTGCAACAGGAAATCTTACCCGCATTGAGGCCGGGTCGTAATTTTCGGGTGTGGAGTGCTGCATCGTCTACTGGGGAAGAACCTTATAGTATTGCCATGCTGCTGAAGGATCGCTGTCAAAGCGAGTGGGAATTGTTGTGTTCGGATGTCAATCGCACGGTGGTCGAACAGGCAAAAGTGGGTATTTATCCTGAAATGCGCACCAAAAATATTCCACCAGAGTATTTGCGCCGTTTTTGTCGTAAGGGGGTTGGGCCGCAGCAGGGCAATGTGCGGGTAACCGCTGAGTTGCGCGAGTCGGTACATTTCTTCACGTTAAATTTGCATGAGGATTTTCCAGATATAGGAAAGTTTGATTTAGTGTTTCTACGCAATGTGCTGATTTATTTTGAAAACGAAAACAAAACAAAAATTTTGGAAAGAATTGCGGAAAAATTAAACCCTGGCGGAATTTTGTATGTTGGGCATTCGGAGAGTTTACATGGCATCAGCGCGCGATTTGCGCCGGTTAAGCCCGCTATTTATCGTTTGGTCGGGCGGTGAACCTTATGGCCGTTGCGCCACTTATAAAGCCATTACACAGCGTCCATCCAGGTGAGTGGTATTTCGGTGGTGAATATGAGCGGTTACATACAGTGTTGGGTTCATGCGTCGCCTTGACCGCATGGCATCCTAAATTGAAAATTGGTGGCTTGTGTCACTATTTACTCGCGACTGAACCAAAGAAAAAAAATATTCCAGTCCAAGGGGCTGTTGGCGATTGTCGCTATGCTGTTCATGCTTTGGCGCAGATGAAAAAGTCAATGTTGGCACATGCCAATATTGCTGAGTATCAGCTCGGGCTTTTTGGCGGCGGCGATATGTTTGCCTATCGTACCTCAACCTCAATTGGGCAGGACAATATTGCCTATGCCTGCCAGTGGTTGAGGCGAGAAAAACTTCAACCTACACAAACTGATGTGGGTGGTGACATCTCCCGATCACTTATGTTGGTTATGTCTACGGGTGAAATTCAGTTAAAACATTATCAAATGAATCAGCGTTGAATCATTGAAATAACGGTGTGATCGACAATACTTGGTTAATTGCAGTCTGGCCGTCGCAAGTGCTGTGTTTAGTCTTCCATGTTCGGTGAACGGGTCGATTCATTTAACGTGCTGAAAGTAGAGAGATTATGACAATTGATGTGATGGTAGTAGATGATTCAGCCGTTGTGCGCCAAGTACTGAGTGGTGTGCTGAATGAAGCCGCGGATATTAATGTCTATGCCACCGCCTCTGATCCTATTTTTGCCCAGCAACAAATGCAAAAAAAATGGCCCGATGTCATTTTGTTGGATATTGAAATGCCGCGCATGGATGGCTTGACCTTTCTCCGTCAACTTATGCATGAGCGGCCGACACCGGTAATTATTTGTTCCTCCTTAGCGGAAAAAGGCGCTGAGCTGACGTTGCAGGCCTTGTCGGCAGGTGCGATTGATGTCATTACCAAGCCGCAACTGGGCGTTAAAGATTTTCTTTTGGAGGCAAAGCACTTACTTTGGCAAACGGTGAGAGGTGCAGCAGGCGCTCATGTCGCGCGGCGCGCGACCACCATTAGCGCCAAAAAAATAGCCCCCTTAATACCTGCTTCGGATTTGGTCAGTGTGACCGCGACTACTGATACGATCATCGTGATTGGTACGTCAACCGGTGGTACTCAAGCACTGGAAGAAATCCTCAGTAAAATTCCTCGCACTTGTCCTGGTATCGCCGTGGTACAGCATATGCCTGAAAAATTTACCGCTGCTTTTGCCAAGCGCTTGGACGGTCTCTGTGAGGTGGATGTAAAAGAGGCGGAGACGGGGGACCGGTTGATTCCCGGACGTGTATTAATCGCACCGGGTGGTCATCATCTTGAAGTGCAGCGCTCGGGTGCGCAGTATGTCGCAAAAGTATTTCGCGGCCCAAGCGTGAACCGGCACTGTCCTTCAGTCGATGTGTTATTTCGTTCAGCAGCTCGTGCAGCTGGGCGCAACGCGATGGGTATTATCATGACCGGAATGGGTGATGATGGCGCAAGAGGTTTATTGGAAATGCGGCAGGTTGGCTGTAGAACTATCGCGCAAGATGAACAATCCTGTGTTGTGTTTGGTATGCCCAAGGAGGCAATTAATCTCGGCGCGGCAAAGGAGGTTATGCCCTTATCGCAAATACCTGCAGTTCTGGGGGGCAAGGCATGAAGTCAGCGATTTCCGAGTTGAGTGTATTAGTTACTGACGACAGCCTGACCCAGCGTCAGTACGCAAAAGAGCTGTGTCAGGATTTGGGCGTGAATGATCTTCATGATGCGGCCAATGGTGTCGATGCGTTGCAGGTACTTGCTGTGCGCAGTGTGGATGTAGTGCTGATTGATCTTGAAATGCCGATTATGGACGGTGTTGAGCTGATTCGTTCGATGGCACAGAACAAGTGTGCCAGCAGTGTGATTATACTCAGTGCCAAAGACCCTATTTTAATCGCCAGTGTTGGCACTATGGCTGAAGCCGATGGTTTGCATGTGCTCGGTACCTTCCAAAAACCGCTGTTACCTGATGCGCTGGAGTGCAGTCTGTTGCGCTTTATTCAGGATGCAAAAAGCAAAGCATCCGAGCCCAACGTGGCGCCGGAAAATGATGTCACTGCGGTTGAGTTGGGGCAGGCACTAGCCAATGGTGAGTTGACCTTGGCGTTTCAACCCAAGCTCACAGTGCAGGGGTTGATGTTGAAAGGAGTTGAAGCCTTGGCGCGTTGGCGTCATCCACAAAAGGGAACCATCTCACCCGGTGTATTTATCCCACTGGCTGAACGCCACGGCATGATCGATATGCTCACCCGGCATCTATTGCAAGTTGCCTTTCAGCATAAACAGACTTGGCAAAATTATGGTTTGCGTTTCAATCTTGCGTTTAATTTATCACCGCTGTCATTAGCGGATTCCGATATGGTTGATTGGTTATGCAAGCTCGCGGAAGACTATGGTATAGCCCCTGCGGATGTAACATTTGAAATCACCGAAAACGCGTTGTTGGGCGAATTGGCCAGTGCCATTCGCACTTTGGCACGCTTGCGTTTGAAAGGTTTTCATATTGCAATTGATGATTACGGCACTGGTTTTGCGAATGCGCAGCAATTATCCCGTGTGCCTGCGACCGAATTAAAAATCGATCGCTCACTGGTGCATCGTTCTGCCGCTCGCCCACAACAGTTAACGATTTTGGCTAGCACGGTTGATCTAGCTAAAAATTTAAATCTGACAACGGTTGCGGAAGGAGTCGAGACGGAAGAGGATTTTCACATTATCCATTCGTTGGGGGTCGATTTGGTACAGGGGTATTATTTTTCCAAACCCTTATTTCCCGATGACTTATTGGCCTTTATTAAAACCGGCTTAAGCCAATTGCGACGGCAACAGCGTAAATAGATGTCTTTGAATCCCGGCTAGTCCGGGATTTTTTATGGCCGCAATTTGCGCCACTATGCCGGCATGGGTGAGAGTTGAGGTGCGATGGCTGTTCAGACAGGATACAGCTAGAGCGGGTCAGCATAAGCACGGGCTGTCCGGCTTGGGTAAAAACCATCGTTTTTACAAGGGGGAAGGTTATACTAAAACCCTGTTGCCCTTGCCCGCCCGGCGGATAGCCCGGTTGAGTGGTGTGGCGTTAACGTAAAGCGAGTGATTCATGACGTCTGGCGCGCCGGTTTTACAAGCAGTTCACCATGTTGCACTGATCTGTGTGGATTATGAAAAATCCAAGCACTTTTACGTCGATGTTTTAGGGTTGCAGATTATTGCGGAGCATTATCGCGCGGCGCGCGCCTCGTGGAAGTTGGATTTGGCTTTGCCAGATGGCACACAGCTGGAATTGTTTTCCTTCCCCAATCCGCCGGCTCGCCCATCGCAACCTGAGGCCTGTGGTTTGCGCCATCTGGCATTTGTGGTGCGCGACCTGGATCAATATATCGCTTGGTTAGCGTCTCACCAGATTAATGTGGAGCCGGTGCGTGTTGACGAGTACACCTTAAAGCGGTTTACATTTTTTCAGGATCCGGACGGTTTACCGCTGGAGCTGTATGAGTTACCTGAGTAAGGGTTTACCCAATAACTTTTTTACATGAGATAAGCCTGTGTTGAAAAATTGGTTGCTCGGCAGTTTGTGTTGGATTGGTCTCATGATTACTCCCGGGGCGGTTAACGCGCGCGAAGTAGTCATTGCATTTGATCATACATTGCAAGCCTCCACCTCGCTGGATGCTATGGCGCGTTCACAAATGCTGGTGCGCAATTTGGCAACAGCAGGGGTTCCGCAAGCGATGTTTTTAATTAAAACCAAAGGTGTTGATCAAAAAGACAAAGCGCGTTTGGCACTTTACAGCGATAAGGGCCACTTATTGGTAAACGCCGGGCATGGCCACAGTTTGGTAACCAAAAGCGATCTCTATGCTTACGAAGTTGGCATCCTTAAAGCTAATCGGGTGCTGCAGGCTTATCGCGGTTATAAAAAACATGTTCATTTTTCTTATCTACACGAACACGGCGACGTGAATCTCCAAACTGGACTGGCGAATTTTTTGCAAGCGCGCGGTTATCGACCTGCATTTACCGGTGTAAACCCTATGCGCGGGGTAGATCAATATCTGGATCAGTTGTACCAGAAAAAAATTCGCGCTAATCGCCCAGTGAATATGGCCGCGCTGGAAGATGCCTATGTCGATTTTATTGCACAGTCACTTGCGCAGCAGGATGCCAAAGCGTTTAACCTGTTGGGTTATTCGCCCAGGCAAGTGCTGGTATTGCAGGAAAATGATTTGGCCGCGTATTTTATTGTTGCGCTGGTAGATCGCTTGCATGAACAAGGTTGGATAATGATCGCCGCTGAGCGCGCCATGAATGACCCCATTGCCAACCCGATTGCAGCCAACCGCTGGGGTGCGAATAACTATTTAAATTCAATTACTCGCTTGCGCGTCTTGGGTGAGCGCAAAGCGATTGTCGATAGTTTCTTGCAGAATAGAGTGCCCGGGCTAGTTGAGTGACGCTGGAAATGCTTTGTTGAACATTATTTTTACTGTTAACCAACATTAATGATGAAGAACTACGAGACCGACATGTTAAAAAAAATCGCAAGTGTTTTGGTTGTATCCACCCTCAGTCTGACGGCCTCTTTTGCCGGCGCGCAGCAAAAATCGGTGATTTTTAAAAACGGATTTGAAAACGATGCAGAGCAAAAAAAATGGGCGCTGATGTATGGTGCAAAATTTTCTAAAGAGCAAGCGCGCACCGGTACAGGTGCATTGCAGCTTGAACAGGGTGAGGCGTCGGTGCGTTTGCGTGCTAATTTAAGCGAGCAGGGTACGCTGGAGTTTTGGATAAAAACCTCATCGCCCGCGGCGCAATATAAAATCAATGTTCTTGTCGCTAGTAACCAAAATAGCGATAGTGGTTGGGTGCGGGTGGGGCAAATACAGGGCAGTAATGATTCGGCCGAGTATCATGCCAAACGCATCTCCATTGACGACCCAGGCAAAAAATATTTGCGCCTTGATTTTGAAGTGACCAACGGTCACGCATGGTTAGATGACCTTAGCGTCGAGAAAATTTTGCTCGATACCGCGCTGCAAAAAAATCAGGAAAAAGTGATTGCTGAAGTGTTGGGTAAATTGCGCGATGACAAAAACTATCAGGTGCAAGCAGATGCATTGCGCACGCTCGGTAAAAACTATGCGGCACAAATTGATGTGCAGCGCCAGTATTTGGAATATGCCAATGGCATTTACTCCAGCGTCACTCTGGTGTTGGCGACCTCGGAGCGCGGCAAAATGGCCAATCCACTCGGTTACCAAACGTTTAAAGGCATAGTGAATGATGTGCGCTTGGTGGCATCGCCATTGCAAAAAGCGCGTATGGATTCACTCTTGCGCCCATTGGGTGATATAGCTACCGCAACGCTCAACGTAATGACGCAAGGCGCCTATGCTGCATTTGCAGAACCTTTTAAAACCATCGTTGCTACCGCGTTTGATAAAGTTGCTTATGAAAATGCGGGTATTGACCGCAAGGCGCGTAAGTTTGCTGAGGCCAATGGCTTGAAAACCTTTACTAAAGTTGAAGGTTTTATGACGGAGGTTGAAAAAGAATTAACTACGGTGCTGGCACTAGACAAGGATCTGGTTGATATCCAGCGCGAAGTGGATAAATTTCGTAAAGACTTGGACAAACATTTGAAAGAGTCGTTAATTGCAGGCGGCATGGGGCGCGGGCAAGAGAATTATAATCGCGTGCTGAGCAAAGATGAGGCTACGCGCAGTGCTGCGCTGCAGGAGATTAACAACTACTTTTTGGTGCAGGCCGAGAGCTATCAAAATCACTCAAGCTCCAATACGGAATTTGTGCAGTTTATGATGAAAGCAACAGGCACTATGGAAGAGACGCAAGTTTTTAAAGAACGTTTTAATCAGATTGCCTCTTCGGTCATTACATTTTATGACAAATTTGATCGCTCAGTAGCCAAAGATCAGAACCCCTTTACTGATGAAAAAGACCGCGCGCTATGGGAGTCCCATGCTATAAAAGTGCGCAGCTATGTCAAAGAGTCCAAAGCTGCCTTTGCCAAGGCTTACATGTAGTCCAGCGGACATTTGAGTGCTGATCAGCAAAGGCTCCCGAGGGAGCCTTTTGACTTTTCGCGATGGGAGAATTTACAAGACCTATCAATAGCTGAATGAACAGGCTATGCTTCAATGGTTAAAAATAGCGATAAGACTTACTAAAAATGTTAATAAAAACTTTCCTGTCAGTCGTCGTCTTATGCCGCCCTTGGTTGCAACCGCTGGGCCGGGCACAGGTAGCGCCCTTTGCAATATTTTCTTCTTTTTTCATTGTTTTTCTGCTCAGCACCAATCCAGTTGGGGCGCAGGGGCTGAACAAAGAAAAAATTACCGCCTCCTATTTATACAACTTCGCTAAAAATATTGAGTGGCCAAACCAGTCATCTATGACCTCATTCGACCTCGCGGTCTATGGTGCGAGTAATCCTGCGCTAATGGCAGAACTGGCGGTGTTGCGCGATAGAGTGAAATTGCGCAATTTGCCCATTCGGGTAACTCAAGTTAGTCGGGTGAGCTCGCTAGCACAATATCATATGGTCTATGTTGAAAAGGTGAACGCAAAAACCATAACGGATATTTATGATGCGCTAGAAGGCAAGCCTGTGTTACTGGTCACTGATTCCTATAACAATAAACAATTGGTGATGATTAACCTAATCACTACCGAGAATGATCGGCTTAAATTTGAAGTTAATAAATCCAATATTATTAATCACGGTTTAACACCTTTGCCGGAATTGATTTTAAATGGCGGCACTGAAATTGATGTAGCTAAGTTGTATCGTCAAGGCCAAGCCTCCTTGATTGCGCTGCAAAAACAATTGCGCGGACGCGAACAAACGCTCAATGAATTGACCGCTGCAATTCAAACCCAACAGTCAATGAATGCCCGTTTGCAAGCGCAAATGGCGGAGTTGAATCAGGATATTCAAAAAAGCGATGCCTTGATCGCGCAACAAAAAATATTGCTGCAAGACCAACAAAGCCAAATTGAAACGAGCAAGCAAGAACGTGAGAAGCTGTTGCTAGAAGTGGAGTTGCGCACCAAAGAATTGGATGAGCAGCAGGCACACTTGCGCACGATTCTGCAAGAGATTGATACACGGGAAAAACGGCTCACCTATTTAAATTCGAAAATTAAAACCCAAGAGGAAACCATCCTTAAACAAAAAAATGCGATTGTAGATTTGGATGAACTGGTCGATTCGCAAAAAGTGGCATTGCGCTATTTATGGGGCTCCGTGATTCTTGGTGCGTTATTAATTATCACCATATTGATCGCCTATACGATCAAGCGTCGCGACAACCAGCGCTTGGCGGCGCACACACAGGATCTACAAATTGCACGGGATCGGCTCGCGATCGCGAAGCGCAAAGCAGAGGATGCGAGTAAAGCCAAAAGTGAATTCCTATCCTTGATGAGTCATGAGTTGCGAACCCCCTTGCAGGCTATCATTGGTTATACCGAAGTGGTGATCGAAGAGTTAAAGCTGGCGGATGACGAGCATCATCTAAAAGATTTAAGCCGCGTTATTCTCAACAGTGAGCGTTTGCTAAAACTGATCAACAGTGTATTGGATCTGGCCAAAATTGAATCCGGGCGGATGGATCTGGATTTAACCGAAGTGAAATTGTCCAGTCTCGTGGAAGAGGCGCAAGCAACAGTGGCGTCACTCGCCGAAAAAAATACCATACAGCTGCAGGTAGATGTTGATGATGGTGATTTTTTGCCCATGGCTGATCCGGAAAAACTACTCCACATCTTGATCAACTTATTGGGTAATGCGATTAAATTTGCTCCAGGTGGCCAGGTGCTGATTAAGGCGTATCATCAACCACAACAAATTTATATCAGTGTGGCTGATACAGGTATTGGTATATCGCAGGAGCAGCAGGCCGCGATCTTTGATCCATTCAGGCAGGCCGACTCGGGCACTACACGCAAATTCCAAGGCAGTGGTCTGGGCTTGTCCATCACTCGTCAATTGTGTGAATTAATGGGCGGTAAGATTCGCGTTGAAAGCGAACTGGGTGCAGGCTCCAAGTTTATTGTGGAGTTGCCGCTGCCGATCGATTCTGCGGCAGTTCAAACCCCATCCGTTGGCGATGAAAACGCACAGGTTTTACCTGTGGCGCCGGTTGTTGCGCCAACAACTGGCGAGCAAGTGGTGATGATTGATGATGATCCCGCATTTCTCGACATTATGGCGCGCACTATTCGCGCGGAAGGTTATCAAGTTCATACGGCCAGTGATGCTGAAAGTGGTTGGCGCTTAATTCAATCGATTAAGCCCGATGTGATTACTCTGGATCTATTTTTACCTGACCAGCACGGTTGGATATTGTTTGAGCGAATTAAGGCTGATGAGGACATACGCGACATTCCGGTCATTGTGATTTCCATGATTGAGGAGCGTAAGCGGTTTAATCGCCAACCTGCGGAAGAATATTTGACCAAACCCGTCAGGCGCGAAACGCTCAAGCTTGCGATTGAGCGGTTAGCTCCGCATAAAAATCCCTGATCTTTACGGAAACTCACATTTTCCCTCTTTGCTTTCATGCAAAGGTAAACTATCTTTAGTCCTTCTTAGTGCAAAAAGTACTTAGTTCCTCTTTTTAGATGACCAGCTTTATAGTTGCAGCGTATCTTGGTGGCGAATATAACTTGCCAGTAAGTTGAGTGATATTGTCAGCGGAATGACACCGGCTTTTTTGAATAGGTTGTCATTATGCATGTGATAAGAATACGTACGACCTTATCAACGCTGGCATTTGTCTTTTGGGCAAATAGCCTGTGTGCTCAATCCGGGGATCCCATTTCCTCCGGTGATTTTTATAATCTATCGCTGGCTGAATTAGGTCAGATTGAAATCTCGATAGCTACAGGCAATAGCACGCCGCTCGATCGTGCACCTGCAACAGCGACTGTTATCTCTTCAGGTGAAATCCTCGCTATGGGCGCGCGCAACCTCAATGAGGTGCTGGAGACAGTCCCTGGGTTGCATGTCTCTCTTTCTTCTCTCAGCCGGTTGGACTCTGTTTATTCCATTCGCGGTATTCATACTGGTTTTAATCCGCAAGTATTGTTGATGTTGAATGGCGTTCCGGTGCAATCGAGCTTGCAAGGGGGACGTCCCTCACTATTTCGTTTGCCCATAGCAAGCATTGCACGAGTCGAAGTGATTCGCGGACCGGGGTCAGCGGTATACGGTGCTGACGCTTATGCAGGGGTTATTAATGTCATTACCAAAGATGCAATGGCCATTACCGACAGTGAAGTAGGTATTCGTTCAGGCTCCTTCGGTCTCAAGGAGGCGTGGCTGCAAACAGCAACACGGTGGCAAGATTGGGGTATCGCCTTTCATCTTGCCTATCAAGAAAGTGATGGCGATGATAATCGGCAAGTGAATGCAGATTTGCAATCCACTCTGGATGCTATTTTGGGGACCAATGCATCGCTTGCCCCGGGTGCGCTCTCAACACGGTATAAGATTCTGGATAGTCATTTAGCAATCAACCATGACCAGGCGACCGTTAATCTCTGGAGCTGGATTTCAAAAGATGCTGGTGTGGGGGCCGGTGGCGCACAAGCCGTGGATTTGAGCGGTGATGATGACAGTAAATTATGGATGTTGGATGCAACCTATAATCTAAACGATGGGCTGAGTGTTTGGGATAATAGTATTCGCCTGAGTTATCTTTATTACGATCTACAGTCCCATTTCAATTTGCTGCCGCCGGGAACTTTATTGCCGATTGGTAAGGATGGCAATCTTAATTTCACCGCACCGGCTGGCATGGTGTTATTTCCCGATGGTTTGATTGGCAATCCAGGGCAAGAGTCAGTTGATGCACAAGCCGAATTTATTTCGCTTTACTCTGGGTGGGATGCACATCGCTTGCGTTTTGCACTCGGCGGAAAAAAACAAACCTTAGACGCGCGGGAATATAAAAACTTTGGTCCAGGGGTTATCAATGGTACAGAGGGGGTTATATCGGGAAGGTTGACTGATGTCAGCAATACTGAGTATGTGTTTTTAGACGATAGTTCACGCAACGTGCGTTATCTATCACTGCAAGATGAGTGGCAAATACTATCAAGTCTGGAATTGACGGCTGGTGTGCGCTACGACGATTACTCAGATTTTGGTGGAACAACAAACCCCCGTGTTGCTCTGGTTTGGGCGGGTACGGAAAAATTAACCACTAAACTTCTTTATGGCAGTGCTTTTCGCGCACCTTCATTTCTCGAGCAGCGTTCAAAAAATAACCCTGTTGCTTTAGGTAATGCAAATTTGCAACCCGAGAAAATAGATACAGTAGAGTTGTCATTGAATTATCTATTTAGTCGGGATTTGCAAAGCACATTGACCGTATTTCAATATCAGGCGAGAGATATGATTGAGTTTGTTGCCGATGATATGGCAACAACAAAAACGGCACAAAATATTCGCGATCAGGATGGCGATGGCTTTGAGTGGGAATTTAATTGGAAGCCTGTACCACAATTGCATTTTAGTGGCAGTTACGCGCAACAAAATGCGCGCGATGCCCACACCAAAGAGCGCGTACCCGACGCACCTGGCCAACAGTTCAAAGCGGATGTGAATTGGGAGTTTAAACCTGAATGGTCCGTTCATGGGCAAGTAAATTGGGTTGGAGGTCGTCAGCGTCAGGCCTTGGACGCACGCCCCGTTATCGATGATTACACTCTGTTAAATCTCACCCTTCGGCGACTAAATGTCTTACCCGATCACAATCTGTCACTCGCGCTACGAAATTTGGCGAATGAAAAAGCTTACGAGCCTAGTAGCGGCGAAATTGCCGATGATTACCCACTGGAATCGCGTAGCATCTGGTTGGAATTGACCTATCAATTCGAATGAGCCTGGTGTTGCAAGTGACAATTTAAAAAGGTCCATTCTTACTCTTTTGGATAATACCCTGCATGTCAGAACATAAACATGATCAGGTGCGAAGTCGCAATGAGCCTTTTGCCGAACGCACTGCCACACGCATATGGAACGAACAAGCTAGTGACGATAATCCCTATATCGCAACACATGCACTTTGCCATGGTTATGATTTGTTTGAGTTGATGGATAAACGCTCGTTTGTCGATGTGTTTTATTTATTATTTCGCGGTGAGTTGCCGACTAAAGTCGAAGCGCAGTTATTGCAATCTTTGATGATTGCTTTGATTAATCCTGGCCCTCGTCATCCCGCAACGCGCGCTGCGATGAATGTTGGTGTGGGTAAAACCGATCCCGTGCATATACTGCCTATAGCATCTGCGGTTCTGGGGGGGGACTACTTAGGCGGCGGCGCTATCGAAAGTTGCATGCGTTTTTTGCGCAAGCAACAGAATACTGACCCACAGGATTTTGTGCACGATATTCAGTTGCAATATCCATCGTTGCAAGACGTTGATCTGGAGCAGGTTGCACCTGGTTTTGGCCATCGTCACGGCGGCATTGATCTGCTCACAAAAAATATTGCAGAGCGGTTATTGCAGCTGGAAGGGTCTGGAAAAGCTTTAAAATGGGGGGCTGAACTCTCCGCGCTATTGGAGCCTCAAGGGTTTGGTTGGCAAACAACAGGTTTGGCCGCTGCGGTGTTTGCCGACTTGGGCTTTCACCCGCGTGCGGGTGGTAGTCTGTTTCAATTGATGGGAGCACCGGGTTTGGTGGCGCATGGTATCGAGCTGTCCAATAAACCTATTACGGCAATGCCTTTTGTTAGCGATGAAAATTATGTCATTGAATAAACTTCCCTCGAAGGGGGTAAGCCAGAGTGACGCGGCAGTTGTTAACTATTTAGATCAGCGTCGCGGAAAAATCATCAGCAATACGGGGGGGTGGTTTCCAGGTAAGGGCGTGTTTAGTCATGGTTATTCGATACTGGAGGAGCTGGTAGGAGAAAAAACCTATTTTCAATTGTTGATTCTCAATGCAACAGGCAAGTTAGTAGAGAAACGTTTGGCGGATTGGGTTGAGGCCATTTATGGCTGTTTGAGTTGGCCTGATCCGCGTATTTGGTGTAATCAGATCGGTGCTTTGGCGGGTACTGCACGTACTTCTGTAGTGGCGGCCACTACGATTGGATCGCTTGCCGCTGATTCGCGTTCTTATGGGCCATTTACTTTGTTGGATGGTGTGCGTTTCATTCAAGACGCTTTAGCGCAATCGCAGTGCGGTGAGTCTGCCGATACTATTGTTGCGCGCGTCACCGCGGCCAATAGAGGTAAGCCGTACATCGTTGGCTATATTCGTCCAATCGCCAAAGGTGATGAACGGTTG
>CAXAVL010000038.1:0-25231 GCA_963971905.1 uncultured Cellvibrio sp. | reverse complement strand
CGCGGTATCCTTCGCCAAAGGACAATATATATATTTATTAAATAACGACACTGAAGTTACTGATGGATGGTTGGACAGCATGTTAGATGTGTTTGCCAGACATGATGACTGCGGAATGGTCGGGTCAAAATTGGTTTACCCGGATGGCCGTTTGCAAGAAGCGGGCGGAATTTTATGGCGCGATGGCTCCGCTTGGAATTACGGGCGGCTGCAAAATCCTGACTTGCCTGAATTTAATTATCTCAAAGAAGCTGATTACTGTTCCGGGGCTTCACTGTTAATTAAGAAAGAATTTTTTATCCAGCTCGGCTTGTTTGATGAGCTTTATGTGCCAGCCTATTGTGAAGACTCTGACTTGGCCTTTAAGGTTCGCGAGGCCGGATTAAAACTCTATTATCAGCCGGCATCTGTCGTTGTACATTATGAAGGAGTGTCAAATGGCACAGATGTAAACGGCACGGGTATTAAATCCTATCAGGTAGAAAATCAAAAGAAGCTTTGTGAAAAGTGGAAGTTGGTTCTTGCGCAGCATCCGGAAAATGCCTGTCGTGTATTTTCAGCGCGCGATAAAACATTACAAAAGCCTTGTGTAGTTGTTGTCGATCACTATGTCCCTCGTCCAGATCGGGATGCAGGCTCAAGAACAATGCTGGCGTTTATAGAAAGTCTTTTGCATTTGAATTGCAGTGTTAAATTTTGGCCGGATAATTTGTGGTTTGACCCAGAATATACGTCGCAACTGCAGCAGCTCGGTGTAGAGGTGCTCTATGGCAGTGAATACATTGGTAAATTTGAAAGCTGGGTCAGGTCTGCGGAGGGGCAAATCACACATGTTATGTTGAGTAGACCTCATGTGGCTGAGAATTATTTAAGTGTACTTAAAAAATTCCCTGCTATTCATGTTGCTTATTATGGGCACGATTTACATTTTGCGCGTATAAAAAATGAAGCTGAGGTTACTAATAATAAACAATTGTTAAAAGAAGCCGAGGGTTGTTTATTGCTGGAAAGTAAAATCTGGCATGCAGTTGATGTTGTTCTCTATCCATCGGATGAAGAGACAAACTTTATTAAAAGTCAGTATCCCGCTGTTAATGCACAAACTATTTCACCTTATGTTTATTCAAATACTGCACCTTATATGCAGCGCGAGTTGGTAAATAATAAGCGGATTGTTTTTGTCGCGGGCTTTGGTCATCCGCCTAATACTGATGCGGCGAAATGGTTTATTCGTGACATCTTTCCTGAGATCAAACAGCTGATTGATGGCGTGAAGGTTTATCTGATTGGATCTAATCCTTCCGATGAAGTTAAAGCCTTGGCATCTGATGATATTATTGTGACTGGCTACGTCACTGATGAACAACTGTTGACCTATTACATGAGTGCGCGTGTTGCAGTTGTGCCCTTGCGCTATGGTGCAGGTATTAAAAACAAAGTGATTGAAGCTATGGCATATGGTGTTCCCTTGGTGACCACTGAGGTGGGCGCGCAAGGGCTGTACCAGCTTGAGAATGTGGCTTGTGTTACCTCCAGTGCCAAGCAGTTCTCTACACATGTATGCGACATTATGAATGATGATGAAAAATGGTGTTCTCTCTCTATAAATGGTGCGCAGTTTGTTGAGCAACATTTTTCCAGTGCCACTATGAGAAATATGCTTGGTCAGGCGCTCAATCTTGCAGAATCACAGGAAGGAAAAATTTAAATGCGTTTAAATCTGGACAAACTTTCCGGCAAAGTAAGAGCGAGAGCGCCATTGCGCCTTGGGCTCGCGGGCGGTGGCACCGATGTGTCGCCGTATTCCGATGAGTTCGGCGGTTATGTGCTCAATGCAACTATCGATAAGTATGCCTATGCAACCCTGAGTCATAATGATAATGGCGTTGAATTTGTGGCAGCCGATATTGAGGCTCATTGGCAAGGTACTGCAACAGCAGTAATAGACGCGGGTCAAAAATTGGAGCTTCATGCCGGTGTCTATAACCGTATAGTGCGAGATTTTCTTGATGGCCAGCCCATTCCTATATCATTAGTTACACATAGCGAAGCGCCACCTGGATCTGGATTGGGATCTTCATCCACAATGGTCGTTGCAATGGTTCAAGCCTTTGTAGAATACCTCGCCCTTCCCCTTGGCGAATATGATATTGCCAAGCTTGCCTATGAGATTGAACGTGTTGATTTAAATTTAGCAGGCGGTAAACAAGATCAGTATGCTGCCGCATTTGGTGGCTTCAATTTTATGGAGTTCTATCACGATCGGGTTATTGTGAACCCGTTGAGAATTAAAACTAATTATCTTGCTGAGTTGGAGTCATCACTGGTACTTTTTTATACGGGAGTGTCGCGTGAGTCGGCGAATATTATCAAAGAGCAGACCAGTAATGTTGTGGGTCGCAACGACAAAGCAATGATTGCGCTCAATGCGGTAAAAGCTGAAGCAAAAAATATGAAAGAAGCGATTTTGCAGGGCGATTTTGAAAATCTTGCTGCTTCTTTGCGCTCTACTTGGGAAGCCAAGAAAAATATGGCTTCTACGATTAGTAATTCCGATATAGATATTATTTACAACGCCGCTATTGCATCAGGTGCGGTTGCAGGAAAAGTATCGGGTGCTGGCGGCGGCGGGGTTATGATGTTTTTAGTTGATCCTGCTAAGCGTCCTAACGTAATTCGAGCACTAAATGAATTTAACGGTCAAGTCATGTCTGCTGTGTTTGTAAAACACGGCGCACACTCCTGGAGAGTAATATGATCCATTTTATTGAAAAAGAATTAGCAAAATTAGCGACATTAATTACTGATATTCAGTCAGATAAAGTTTTACTTAATCAGGTTGCTGAATGTGCGGAAACAATTGTCGATGCGATTCGCAAAGGCGGTAAGGTATTAATTGCTGGTAATGGTGGTTCGGCAGCAGATGCTCAGCATATTGCCGGTGAATTTGTCAGCCGCTTTCACTATGATCGCCCCGGTTTGGCAGCTATCGCTTTAACAACAGATACATCTATCTTGACCGCTATTGGCAATGATTATGGTTATGAGCGATTGTTCTCTCGTCAAGTACAGGCTCTTGGTAGAGAAGGGGATATTTTTATCGGGATTTCTACCTCCGGAAATTCTGCCAACGTTATTGCTGCCTTTGAGGAAGCGAAGCAATTAAACTTAAAGACCATCGGATTCACCGGCGTCACCGGTGGCAAGATGGCCAATATGTGCGATATCACCTTGCGCATGCCCTCATCTGAAACGCCAAAAATTCAAGAGGGTCATATTGCCATAGGTCATATTATTTGCGGTTTGGTTGAAGCCGCAATGTTTCCGCGAAATTAATTCTATGTTTGAAGCTATTATTCTTGCCGGTGGTTTTGGTACTCGCTTGCGAGAAGCCGTGCCTGACTTGCCAAAGCCAATGGCGCCGATTGCCGATAAGCCTTTTTTGGCGTGGCAATTGGAGTATTTAATGCAATTGGGTGTTAGCCGTTTCATTCTTTCTGTAGGTTACAAGGCGGATACCATTCGCGCTTACTTTGGCGATAATTACCAAGGTGCGGAAATTGTTTATGCGGAAGAGACTGAGCCCTTGGGTACTGGCGGCGCGATTCAATATGCGCTGACTAAAGCTGTTCAAACAAGAGTTTTTGTTTTAAATGGCGATACTCTTTGCGCAGTAGATCTTCATGAGCTGCGAGCTTTGGTGAGTCACTCCATGAGTGCAGTAGGTATTGCGGTTAAGCGTGTCGATAACGCCGGCCGTTATGGTGCAATTGCGTTCAATGATCAATCTCACTTGGTGCTGTCTTTCGGTGAAAAGTCTTCATCTGCGCCCGGTTACATCAACGCTGGAATTTATGATGTGCCGGTAAATCTATTTGATGAACTGGTTATATCCACGCCATTTTCGTTTGAAACAAGTGTGATCCAGCAGATGGTTGGCAATAGTCTGTATGCACAGACTGCTGGCGATTTTTTTATCGACATTGGAATTAAAGAAGATTTCATTAATGCGCAAACATTAATTCCCGCTTTTATCGCTAATTAATCCTATGGTCCAGTTAGAATTCATCACTGGTTACTGCTGATGTGAATAGGCGTAGCACGCCAATGGATGAGCCGGGTCACTAGTAACCTGAACACTATCGAGCAGCAAGTTATGTTGTTAAATCAAGTTCTGAATCCCAAAAACAATAATTTTGATTTGTTTCGCTTAGTTGCAGCCCTTCTTGTTATTTATGGGCATGCATCTGCTGTTGTGCCAAATGCTGAGAATAGTGATTTTGTGTGGGATTTGTTGCGGTTTGAATATTCTGGTGGTCTGGCAGTAAAATTTTTCTTCATTCTCAGTGGCTTACTGGTTACCGTGAGCTTTTTAAATATGCCAAAAATGGACGTTTTTTTAATAAAACGTGCTGCCAGAATTTTCCCCGGCTTGTTTGTCTGTCTGTGTATTTCTGTATTTATTGTTGGGCCTTGGTTTACCACATTGTCACTGAGTGAATATTTTCAACATGGTGAAACCTGGCGCTATCTTTTCAATAATACTTTTCTTTATGAGCTTGTGTGGCGCTTACCTGGTGTTTTTGCTGAAAGTCAGCACGGTTTAAATGGCTCGTTGTGGACTCTGCCTCTTGAGGTGGCGTGTTATTTATTTTTGGCGGCAATTTATGGGTTGGGCATTTGGCGATTTAAATGGCTGTCAAATGTAACTTTGGCCGGCGTTTTTTTTGTTTCCTTTTTCATGCCGCAAATTTTGCCTCCCCTGTTGGCAAATAGTGAAGAAGCACAACTACTGCCGGGTTGTTTTGCCTTGGGGGCTCTATTTGCCACCAATCAGCAGTTTATTGTAATAAATCGTCAAGGGGTTTTGGCGCTTGGCCTATTATTGCTATTGCTTTGGTCAACAGCGCTAAAGATCCCGTTATTCTATTTGTGGTTTTTTTATACCTGCCTTTATCTTGGCTCACGTAAAGTTGTGGTGGAAAAATTAAAGATTCCAGTAGATCCATCCTATGGTGTGTATATTTACGGCTTTTTAATCCAGCAGTGCCTAGGTCATCTTTTTCCTGAACAGGGAATATTATTTAATCGCTGGTCTGCAGCAGTTATTGCGATATTCGCCGGTACTATTTCATGGTTATATATAGAAAAGCCCAGTATGCATTTCATAAAGAATTTTAAAATGACACGTGTATGGAATAAGTAAGGTAGAGCTATTGTGGCTAACGAGTTATTAAAAGTTATATTTAAGGCCGCTCCCTTTGCGGCTTTTTTTGCAACCATTGTTTTGCTTTTGTTGAGCCCACACAATATTGCGGGTAGCTGGAGTGGCGGTGCATTCAAATTCCTACTTTATTATCTTGCTGTTTGTTTGATGCTGTTCTGGATACTAAAGCGATACTTCTTCAAGTACCGAAATCTGATACTGTTATTCTTTTCGGCTATTTTTCTATTTTTTATAGCGGGCGTTATTCAAATGTTAGCGGTGATTTATTTCACCCTATCTTGTATTTGTCTTGGGCTATTGATTTCTCGCGGACTGAGTTTTGATCATGGGAAATTACAGTTTCTTGCATCAGGTGTTATAGGAGCTGCCGTCTATGCCTTGATTTTCAATGTGCTGTTATCCGTGCCAGTACACTATCAGTTTGTATACTTTGTGGTTTTTGCACTGCCTATTATTGCCGTACTTTTATCTAGTTATTTTACTTCTTTACTGCTCCCGGCGTTTCAAGATTGTATTCAGCTGATCAAAGCAGAAGTTGGTTGTACGGGAAGCAAGAGTTTATTCGTATTCATAATCACTTTCACCTATGTTGCCGCTTATATTCTTTTTCCTAACATTAACCCTGATGAAAATGCTGTACATCTGGCTATCTGGACACAATTTAAGTCCAAAGCGTTTTTCACTATAGATCCGTCTGTTCAAATATGGTCGGCAGCTCCAAATACTTTTGCTGTTATCCATGGTGTTTTATCCGTGTTGTCGAATGGGGATGCTAAAGCAGCACTTAATTTCAGTCTTCTAGTGTTCTTACTCGGAGGGCTATTTAAACTCTTTAAATTGCTTGATCTTCAAGGCGCCGAAACGTTGGCATTAAGCACTTTATTTTTAACTACACCGTTAGTGATTTTTTCGTTAACTGGTTTACAAACTGATTTATTTTTGGCGCTGTTGATGTGTGTGGCTAGTGTCATGCTTATAGATTTGCAGCAAGATTATCGGCCCACTACTGCAATAGCCCTTATATTTTTGGGCTCTTTGGCGCTGTCCGCTAAACTTCCGGCAGTCACTCTAGCTGGATTTGTATTGCTTGCAGTTGTCTACCTAAGTATTCGAAAAAAGGTGCATAGGGATTGGGATGTTGGCAATTATTTAAGGTTGTTCTGCTGTTTAATTACAGCCGCCGCGTTAGCATTTTGGCCGTATTGGCGTTCCTATGTTGTTACCGGTAATCCTGTTTTTCCTCTTTATAATGCATTTTTTCAATCTGAGTTCTTTGACTATGTAAACTTCAAAGATATGCGTTGGTATACCGGCCCATCCTTGATGTCATATTACGGCCTTTTTTTTGAATCTAAATCTCATTTAGAGTCGATGAATAATTTTGTTGGTGGATTCCAATATTTTTTATTGGTGCCTCTTGCAATTGTTGTCATGTTTTTGTTTCGCATTAAAGATTTGAGCGTCATTTTATTTTTGGCGTTGTGTTACTTATTGCCGCTCTTCTTTTCATTACAATATCTTCGCTATTTTTTTGCCGCAATGCCGTTGCTGTCAGTGTTGATCGGTGTTTTGTATTTGTTCGGGCGGAAAGGCGGGACTTATCGAAAGTGGCTGACTGCAAGTATCTATGCCACTGCATTTTTAAATCTGATTTTTATGCCGGCTGTTTATTATCTCTTTCTTATATCTCCGTTTGTTTTTTTCAGCAAGCAACAACAGACTCAAGTCATATCGAATTCTATGCCGGAATATTTACTCAACAAGGAAATCAATCAAATAAAGCCGGATGCCACGGTATTAATGGATTTAGATAGATCATATGGTGCAACGCTAACCGGCCGGGCGATCTACAATAGTTTTTATGCGCCGGAATATTCCAAGGCGATAGGGGGCTGGGCCACGCAAGAGGATGTACATAGTGCGCTGAAGTTATGGGATGTGGATTTTATTTATTGGGATCAGAAAAAAGATTATAGTTCTGGTGATTTGGCACGAAATCTTTTGCGAAACGAGCTGATTGCTTATGGAAAACCACTGGTTCAGGTGGGAAAAATGGTCGCTTTTACTGTCTCCAATTCAGCAATTCAATACCAAAAAGTTTTCATCGGAAAAGACTTTAAAACATTAGAGCATTTTAACGTAATGGGCGGGCAGCCCGAAGTTGATGCCAACGCAATAAAAATTGGGGCGCAAGATGTGCTCGCCAGACCTTTTGATCTTAGCGGCTTTACGAGTTTTAAATATTCAGTGGAGTTTTCCTGTGAGAAGGATGGTGATTATTTTGTTGCCCATATCGATTGGGGTAATGGCATGCCCTTTTACAAGCTGCTTCAATGCCATCCGGGGATTGTTTCGTATGCCGAAGTCGGACTTTTCCCTGCTGTGATACTTGAGCCGGCGGTGGTGTTATCTGTGCGCACCGAAAGTTTTATTAAAGTACATAAGGTGTCGTTGGAAGTAAATTAGGCGAGCGTGGTAAACGTAAATGGTGCACCCGACAGGATTCGAACCTGTGACCAACGGCTTCGGAAGCCGCTACTCTATCCAGCTGAGCTACGGGTGCGGGAAGGGAAAATGTTGAGGGTATTGATTCACTCTTTTAAAGGGCGTGGTATTGCTGAATGCCTTACAGTTTTGACTTTTAAGTTATTTGAACGTATTGTGCGCACCTTTTTTACTTATCTAATTACAATCTATTTGCCAAGGAGTCATGTTGATGGAGTCGACTGGATTTACCATATATAACTTTATAATAAGAGCGTACCTTTCTTTAATCCTTCTCTTTTTTCCCTCCATTGTTTTTGCTGTCACGCCTAAACCTTCAGTATCTGCCTCGTTTAATCCCTCGGTGGTAAAAACAGGAGATCAAACAACGTTATCTTGGTCATCTACCAATGCGACCAGTTGTGACGAAGTGTCTGCAACAAGTGGCTCGAAAAATTATCCAGTATTAACAACAAGTGATTGGACTGTCACCATCACCTGTAGAGGTCCAGGTGGAGTCTCCTCGGCGACAACGGTATTGAAAGTTACTCCGCCGTCTAAACCAACGGTCAGTGTTTCATTTAGCCCAAGCACTGCTACCACCGGTCAGAACTCAACGTTAAATTGGTCATCTACAGATGCAACGAGTTGTTCTGGTGCGCCTACCACGGCAACTAGTGGTTCGAAAGTATATCCAATTTTGACTACGAGTGATTGGTCCTACACCATCACTTGCACAGGTCCTGGCGGTACTTCTTCATCGACAGCGGTCTTAAGAGTCACTCCTCCGCCAAAGCCAACAGTAACTGCCTCGTTTAATCCTTCGGTAGTAAAAACGGGAGATCAAACAACACTATCTTGGTCATCTACAAATGCAACTAGTTGTGACGAAGTGTCCACAACAAGTGGTTCGAAGAATTATCCCGTGTTAACAACCAGCGATTGGACTGTCACCATTACCTGTACAGGTCCAGGCGGAACTTCTTCGGCAACGACGGTGTTGAGGGTTACACCTCCCCCCAAGCCGATAGTCAGTGTGTCATTTAATCCAAGTGCAGTTACCACCGGCCAAAACTCAACGTTAAATTGGTCATCCACAGATGCGACGAGTTGTTCTGGTGCGCCTACCACGGCAACCAGTGGTTCGAAAGTGTATCCAATTACAACAACCAGTGATTGGTCTTACACCATTACTTGCACAGGCCTTGGCGGTACTTCTTCATCGACAGCGGTCTTAAGAGTCACTCCTCCGCCAAAGCCAACAGTAACTGCCTCGTTTAATCCTTCGGTAGTAAAAACGGGAGATCAAACAACACTATCTTGGTCATCTACAAATGCAACTAGTTGTGACGAAGTGTCCACAACAAGTGGTTCGAAGAATTATCCCGTGTTAACAACCAGCGATTGGACTGTCACCATTACCTGTACAGGTCCAGGCGGAACTTCTTCGGCAACGACGGTGTTGAGTGTCACTCCTCCGCCCAAGCCGACAGTAACTGCCTCGTTTAATCCCGCGTCAGTAAAGATAGGTGAGCAGGCCACCTTAACTTGGTCTTCAACTGATGCAGCAAGTTGTGAAAAGGTGAGTGCGACGAGTGGCACAAAAGATTATTCGGCGCTAACTGCGGATGACTTGATCGTCACAATTACATGTAGTGGAGCTGGGGGGACAAGTTCAGCTTCTGCAACATTGATAGTCACAGATCCATTGCCTCCCAAAATAACGGATGCAGGTATCAATACTTCTATGTATCCCTGGGCCATTTGGGTAATTGGTGAAAATTTCATACCTTCCATGCGTATTCAATATGATGTAAGGACTCAAGCAGGTGTGTCGAAGCGGAATGATGCACCAATTTCCTATAAGGACTCATCGGAAATTACGTTTCAAATAGATCAAAGCATTCTTCAAGTAGATCAATGTGCAACTGATGAGTGTACATTTTCTGTCTATGCGACTGATGGTAGTGCGGTTATTTCGCAACGTAGTTTTTCTTTTAAGAATAGAAATCCTGTGGGGACATTACGTGAAAGAAACGGCCAGTGTCATATTGATCCCCGTTCCGGGGCTTGCGATACCTACATAGAAGCTGATCAACGAATAAATGTAAAAAAAATTAGTTGTATATGGGCGTTAAATCCTACCCAGCTTTTTGCGTGTCATGAGGTTAAAAATTGGGGAAAGTACTGGGACTTCTCAACCTTGACGCCGCGACAATTCGAATTAAGGGCGTACGATTCATACCCAGCAGCTACTGAGGCCGCAAGGTTGGCAGGGCTGTTAATTGATACGGAAACAATTACGGCCTTACCTACTGTTCCGCGTGGAAGTTTAAATTCAACTTACTGTTATTTATACGAAAGTCAGGAGGCGTGCGCTGTAAAAATAACTGTTAACAGTTCTTATACGCCTTTCAGTTGTTTGTGGCTTACACAGCCTATCAAATTAATTGAGTGCAGTTCCAACTCACAGTGGGACGTAGATTTACTAACAACAGTGAATCAACAGCGCATAGAGCTAAGCGCACATAATTCTATTCCCGAGGATAGTTTGCAGGGCAGATTAAGTGCAAATAGAGAGCTTTCATATAGGGACGTGCAGGCCAAACGCACGTGGCCAAGTACTGCTACGGGAACTATAGAGGGCAATTTATCCTGCGAGCTCGAGGGTTTAAATAATAGCTGCACCATTAGTAGTTTGAACATAAAGCATGCCGGGACGCCAATAGCATGTTTGTGGGAACTTAATCCAACAAAACTAATAAAATGCGATGACTCCGTTCTCAGCACAAATCAATATCGACAGAAAGCAGAGTGGGAGGCATCGATAGCAAAGATAACAGCGACCGAGAAAAGCATCGAATTACGCTCACACTTATCGTTGCCAAGCGATGATGATGCTGCCCGCTTGTTGGGTAAATTACTGGATGCAGAAAAGGTCATCGCGCTTAACGGCCCAGCTTTGGTATGGAAAGAATTTTCTGATGCATTGAAAAATAATGATAGAGCCAAATTGAATCAGTTGCTTGATCCTGGGGTTGCAAATGACTATGAAACACTTTTCGACATTCTGGGATCTGAAGTAGCTGATGTCGGTAAGCAAATTGAAGATACTGTAGAGCCACTATATGTGTCAGAGCGTGTCGCCGAATATTTGATCATTAAAAAGAGTGATGATAATCAATCATCGTATGCTCACGTAATCAGACTTGTTAAGGATAAGAATAATCATTGGAAGATTAACTCCCTATGAAAAAAAAATATGTGCTTTCTTTATTTGCGCTGATGGCCATATTTTATGGATACAGTCGTATTTATATGGCGCCTTCTTTCTCTGGCGTTGTTGAAGATGCGGCAACTGGAAAACCGGTAGTGGGTGCTGTGGTTGTAGCAACATGGCACTCGCAAAGTCCAGGGTTTCACTCTTTAAATAACCAGTTGTTCTACGTACAAGAAACGGTAACCGATGCCGAAGGCAGATTTTTTATCAAGGGTTGGCGTTTAAGGGTTCTATTTAGGTTGTTGGGATATATCCCGATGGATCAGCCGACGTTACTTGTTTCTAAATATGGTTACGAGCCGATAAAGTTGTGGAATCATTTCCCCCCGGATAAGCCCCCCCAGAGCCGGCATGGAATAACCGTTGAGTGGAATGTTAAAAAAACAATATATATTCAACCTCTTGTGGAAAATAAAAGTGAAAAATTCATGCCATTTTAGGTTTAATAAAAAACCATCTTAATTCTATTTGTGAATAGGAAAAAGTAAAATCCGTTTTCTTGATGCAGATGAAATTTTTTTCTGCTCGATTTTGTCGGATTCTAGAAATAACTTGAAAAGGAAATAAAAATGAAAGCATGGCATTTTTTGCTATTCTGGTTGGGGCTTTTCGCTACACCTTTTGCGTCTGCATACAAACAAACTGTGCATGTGATGCTCACTGATGTGGCGGCGAATAAATCTGTTCTTCAGTCATCCGAGCTTTGGGATTCATGGGGGGTGTCTCGTACAACAAGATATGCGTATCAAAGAACTCAAAATGATTTGCATAAAGATCTTGGTGAGTATGCTAATTACCTTGAGTTACTAAAGTACGGTGCTGATGCAGAGGATACAGGTGAGGCGTTTCAGTGGCCAATATCTCGTGCTTTCAGTCATTTTTATAACCCACAGGTTAATGGTAAACTAGATCTAACTCCACTTTATTCGGAAAATCATACCTCTCCTGATTGGAGCTTGGAATATTCGCAATTTGGCAGTGCGATGAATATTCCCGCACAAAAATTTTCTTATCAGGATGCGCAGCGGTATTTTTATCTCGCCTTCACTGCTTTTTACCCCGAAGATAGAAGTCTAAATATGGGAAAGATGTTCCAGGCTTTGGGGCATGTTGTGCATCATGTACAGGATATGTCTCAGCCGGAACATACACGGTTGGATATGCATTGCGATGCTGATGGTTGTAGGGCTGGCTATGTTGTCACTCAAGATGATGATACAAGTCTTTATGAGGAGTTCACTGAAGAATTACTAAAAAACTGCAATGCCTATACTGCTGTTCCTTCGACCGCGGATGCTGAATGCAGCGGATTGGCGAGTTACAAAAATAGCTATAAGGTGAAGAAAATATATTTAGGTGGATATGAACCTCCGATGTTTAATTTCATACGGGATTTCTGGACAAATGATGCTTGGGCAGGATTGGCGGACTTTTCCAGTGGGAGTTTCATATCGACTGACACAGCCTATCGCCTTGACCCTAATGTAGCGGGGTCAGACCTTACTGCTAAATTGCTGCCAGCAAGTAATGACTTGCGCTGGCCCAACAGGGCTAATTCCTATGTGGTTCGTAGTACGGCAGATGTTTTGTTTCCTGGGATTACTAATCGTGATTTATCGAAAGTCAATATCGAATTTGTCGGTGTAAATGCAACAGATGCATATATCAATCAGTCGGTTAATATTTCAAGAATGGCTACTTTCTCAATCTTTAAAGAGAGAGTGGGGCTTCCGAGAAATCACTCTCGTGGGTTGCCCCCAAGAGCAATATTTTCTGTAAATCACGTTAATTTGTATCAGCGTGCAGAAATTTTAATGCCCATGGCTGTTGGTTACAGTGCTGGAGTTATTAATCATTTTTTCAAGAAAAGAATAAGGGCTACTCAGGATGGCGACGGAGTATTAATAACTAATATTTCAAGTGTGCCTATCTCAGGACGAATTACAATTCATTATGATGATGCTGGGGGAGTAAGGCGTGGTCCTCAACTAGGTAAAAACACTATCAACCTGGGTGTTGGTCAGTCTCAGAAGATAGAGTTTTATGACAAAGAAAATATATCGTATATAGCAGCGGCAAAACCTAATTTACTATACGCTGTATTGACCTCAGAGCTAGGTTTTGCTTCAGGCGGGACAATCGCCGAAGCGGTTGACACATTTTCCTATACTCCAGCTCTGCCTAACTGCAATTCGAAACAAGTTGCTGGAAATGACACTCCTGATACTAGGGTAATTGATTTGGGAAAATCTTCTGGTCAAACGACTATAACTTACGACACATTTACAAAAGCAGATCGGATAGTAGTTAAATACGAAGGGGCTGTTAAATTCGATAGCTTTTGTGTAGGGACGAATGGCCCATGGGTTAAGATCATTAATTATTCTGGAAAGTCGTCTGAAATGACGGTCGAAGTTACGCCCAATTGTTTTGGTACTACCGGTACGGGGTGGAACTTCAGTCTAAGCTGTCCAGAATAAAACAAAGTGGTATTTTCACATACGCCACTGTTTAAGTGGCGTATGTGAAATAACTGCGCTTAAGGGAATACATGGTGCACCCGACAGGATTCGAACCTGTGACCAACGGCTTCGGAAGCCGCTACTCTATCCAGCTGAGCTACGGGTGCTGGAAGGGAAAATCTAAAATTACATCTTAAGTTGCTGCAAGTTCTGGCAGCGCTTCGCACTGCAGCTACTCCTTTCGCTTCGCTCAAGTCCGGCCAAACAACAGGTTGTTTGTCATTCGACAAGGTGCTCCTGCATTGTCTACCTTCTGCATCCATGCAGTCGTCGGCTGCACTCAAAGCTACGCGTTGAAAAACGTTTACCTCATCCAGCTGAGCTACGGGTGCTGGAAGGAAAACTTGTTGAGGGCGGCGATTCTACTGTCCTTGGCTGCGCCCGTCTATGGCAAATTTATTTGTGATTTAAATCTATCGCCAGATCGTGAATGCTTAATTCTCTAGCGATCTGGGTTGAGCCTATGCTTTCACTCATGGTGCCAAAGTGAAAATCACCCAACATTCGTTCCAATCTGGGCAGGCAGCGTTTGAGATTGGTGTAGTGGCGAAAGTTGCTAAACCAACTGGCATTGGGGACGCGCGGTTGCTCCGGGTCTATCTCCCAAGGGTGCAGATAAAAAATTTGTGGTTTGGTTTGATTGAGACTGGCGCGCTCAAATAGCCATTTCGATAGTGCGTAGGGATATTGGCGAAAGTATCCGCCGCCTGCAGCGGGAACAGATTGGCCGAGCACTTTGGCGGTGGTTAAGGGGAATTCCAGCAAACTTGCGCCGCTATTGGTAATGATGCGATAGGGCTCCTCGGGGCTGCCGGGAATGCCATAGTTGTCGTGGCGGGTGGGGAAAATACTGGAATCCCAGGTGAAGCCCAGTTCGGCCAGTATATCCAGCGCCCAGAGTGATTTACGGGTGATCGAATAGCTGGCGGCGCGATAACCGGTAACCGGTGTCTGCGCGAGATCTTCCAGAATGATTTTAGATTTGGCGGTTTCTGCGCGAAAAACGTCTGGATTTTGTTTGTAGATCAGTTGATGGCTGTAACCGTGGGAGGCAATTTCATGGCCTTGCGCGCGTATGGCTTTGACCAGTTCTGGATAGTGATCGGCGACCCAACCCAGAACAAAAAAAGTAATTTTGATGTTGGCATCATCAAATAGTTGCAGCAGGCGATGGGTGTTTTCCTCTACCCGTGATGGCCAGTTTTTCCATTCGCTCGGTTTAATCACCTTAGCGAAGGCGGCAACGTGATAATAATCCTCCACATCCACGGTCATCGCATGGGTGACTTTGTTAGGCGTTGCGCTGCTGTGCGTGAGTGACATGTACTGTGTGCTCGGAAAAGGTGGGTTCAGCGTGTGGGGTAATAATTTCTATACCATGAAACAAAGCGTTCCACCCCTTCTTCAATAGAGGTTTGCGGCTTGTAACCTACGGCATCGGCCAGTGAATCCACATTGGCATAGGTGTCGGGCACATCGCCCGGTTGCAGTGGCAGTAAATTTTTTACTGCTTTTTTGCCCAGCTCTTGCTCCATCAATTCAATAAAATGCAGTAACTCCACTGGATTGTTAGAGCCAATGTTATAGATGCGGTAGGGCGCTGGTGAGCTTGCCGGATCGGGTTGGTCACCTGTCCAGTTGCGATTGGCGCACGCGGGTTTGTCTAGCGCGCCGATAATCCCGCAGACAATATCATCGATATAAGTGAAGTCGCGGCGATGTTTGCCGTAGTTAAATACATCGATTGTTTCACCGCGCCGAATTTTGTCGGCAAAAATAATCGGCGCCATATCCGGGCGACCCCAGGGGCCGTACACCGTAAAAAAGCGCAGCCCTGTGGTGGGAATGTTAAATAGGTGGCTGTAGGTATGCGCCATCAACTCGTTGGATTTTTTAGTGGCGGCATAGAGGCTGACGGGGTGGTCTACATTATCGCTTTCGCAGAACGGCATTCGCGTATTAGCGCCATACACAGAACTGCTGGAGGCGTAGACTAAATGTTCAGTGCCAAAGTGGCGACAGGCTTCCAATATATTTAAAAATCCGGTGATATTGGAATCGATGTAGGCCTGCGGATTGCTCAGCGAATAGCGCACACCTGCTTGTGCGGCGAGGTTGACCACACGCTGCGGCTGATACGTTTTAAAAGCATGATCAACCGCTTGTTTGTCTTCCAGCGCAATGCGCAGATCGGTAAAACCTGCGTGTGGCGTTAATTGATCCAGCCGCGCCTGCTTGAGTTGCACATCATAATAATCGTTGAGGTTGTCGATGCCGATAACCTCGTCGCCGCGCGCCAGCAGTTGCTGGGCGAGTGCGGCGCCGATAAATCCGGCTGTGCCGGTGACCAGTACTTTCATCTTAGAGGCGTGCGTCTACTGCCGCTTTTGGCAGTACATGCTTCACGTCGAAGAGCACGTGATTGGGGGCGCCCAGTGCGCGAATTCCCTCGGCGCCCATTTCGCGGAAGGCATCGTGCGCGACACAAATAATAATGGCCTGATAACTGCCCGGAATCGGTTGGTCGATTAGATCCAGACCGTATTCATGTTTTGCTTCGGCAGGGTCCGCCCAAGGATCGTAAATTTGCACATTGGTGTTGTAGTTGCGCATCTCTTCGATGATGTCGATTACCCCTGTGTTGCGCAGGTCGGGGCAGTTTTCTTTAAAGGTTAAACCCATGATCAGTACATTGGAGTCAACCACATGGGCTTTGCGTTTGGTCATCATTTTCACCACCGAATCGGCCACAAAGGCACCCATGCGGTTGTTGATACGGCGACCAGAGAGAATAACTTCAGGGTAATAACCCACTTGTTGTGCTTTGTGCGTCAGGTAGTAGGGGTCAACGCTGATACAGTGACCGCCTACCAAACCGGGACGGAAGGGGAGAAAATTCCATTTAGTGCCAGCGGCTTCCAATACCTCAAGGGTATCGATACCTAGGCGATGGAAAATCAGCGCCAATTCATTCACTAACGCGATGTTGAGATCGCGCTGGGTGTTTTCGATTACCTTGGCCGCTTCGGCAACTTTGATGCTGCTCGCTTTATGCGTACCAACTGTCACGATTTTACGGTAGAGTTCATCGACATAATCAGCGGTTTCAGCAGTGGAGCCTGAAGTGATTTTGACAATGTTGTGGATGCGCCGCTGTTTGTCGCCCGGGTTAATCCGCTCGGGACTATAACCGGCAAAAAAATCTTCATTAAAGCGCAAGCCGGAAGTCTGCTCGATAATCGGAATACAGATTTCTTCGGTGCAGCCGGGGTAAACCGTGGATTCAAAAACAACGATGGCGTTTTTGTTGATCACTCGCCCCAAGAGTGCGGATGCTTTTTCCAAAGGCGTCAGATCTGGTTGGTAGCTGTTGCTGATTGGCGTGGGCACAGTGACGATATAAACATCGGCGCCCTTAATATCGGCTTCGTCAGTGGTAAAACTCAATTGCTCGGCCGCGTTGAGTTCCTCGGTAGTCAATTCCAGCGTGTGGTCTGTTCCTGCCCGCAGTGCAGCGACGCGCACCTGATTGATATCAAAACCGAGGGTGGTAACTTTTTTACCGAATTCGACGGCGAGAGGCAGGCCAACATAACCTAGACCTATAACACAGAGCTTGGGGTTGCTTGCAAACATGATTATTCCTTAGCGGGAGGTGATCCACAAACGGGTCACTAAAATAGCATATTCGCCCCAAGTTTAAATGACGTGAGTGAAGTGAAATGCGAATTGGCTATGTTAATGTGGCAATAAGGCGCTACGGGTAATAAGTCGAAATATTGTCATAAATTTTGATATAATCCGGCGCTGTCAAAACTTCTGTCATATCAACTTGAAGGAATCGGGTTTGTCCTATATTCGTCTGAATAAGCACTATATTCATTTGCCCTATCTCTACCTCGGTGTAGTAGATGCGCTTATCGTTGCAGGTGTTGCCTGGTCTATTCAATATTTCGGGTTCCAAGCGGATATCCTTGAACCCTACGATATCGCCTCTCATCAATGGTTACCGGTTATTACACTTTCGCTAGTGCTGAGTTGTTGCACCCTGTCTATGGGGGTTTATACCGCATTGATACGCGAGGGATTTTCCAGCATGGTGTTGCGCACCATGGTCAGTTTTTTCTTGCTGGGTAGTCTATCCCTGTATCTTATAAATTTGTTGTTCGAAGGCTCCTTTATCAATCAGTCGTTAATTTTTTGGAGTGTGTTGTTATCAACATTGTTGGTGTGTGTATCCCGCTGGATTTTTGTCAAAATCGTGGATGTTGATCAGTTGAAGCGGCGCGTTGTTATTTATGGCGCAGGCAGTAAAGCTAAAAAATTACTCGCTGATTTGGCTCCTGATGTAAATGTATTGGGAGTAAAAATTGTTGGCTGTATTCCCAGTGCAGATGAGCCGGTAAAAGTAGACGCTGGATTGATTATTCAAGAGCCTTCAGATTGGCTGGTGTTCGCCAAACAATTTCAAATTTCTGAAATAGTAATCTCCCCCGATGAGCGCCGCCGCAGCAGCGGCGATGCCTTTCCCTTAAGTCAGTTTTTGGATTGTAAGCTTGCCGGTATACCATCCAGTGATTCGCTGAGCTTTTGTGAACGCGAATTAGGCAAAATCGACATTTCTTTGCTGCAGCCAGGCTGGATGTTGTTTTCCGATGGATTCAAATATTCAAAGCGTCGCATGTTGGCAAAACGTTTATTTGATCTGGCATTAGCATCAGTATTTTTAATGTTGTTATGGCCATTTATGTTGCTTACGGCGTTGGCCGTAAAGTTGGAAAGCCCCGGTGCGGTGCTGTATCACCAAATTCGTGTCGGCCTGAATGGGCGCACATTCCGTATTTATAAGTTTCGCAGCATGAGGCAAGACGCGGAGAAAAATGGCGCGGTGTGGGCGCAAAAAAATGACTCCCGTGTAACCCGTGTGGGTGCGTTTATTCGCAATACACGCTTGGATGAGTTGCCCCAGCTTTACAACGTATTTGCTGGCCATATGAGTTTTATCGGGCCGCGCCCTGAGCGCCCTGAATTTGTCACCGAGCTTGCGCAGCAAATTCCTTTTTATGAAATGCGCCACAAAGTTAAACCGGGGTTAATGGGTTGGGCGCAGCTGAAATATCCCTATGGCGCATCAGTAGAAGATGCCAAAAACAAACTGCAATATGATCTTTACTACACCAAGAACCACAGCTTTTTTATGGATATGTTAATCATGATTCAAACTGTGGAAATTATTTTATTAGGCAAAGGTGTTCATTAATTACCGAGGGACGTTCTAGATGAAAAATAATTATCTTATCTTGCTGGCATGTTTGCTGTTAACCATCTTGGTTGGATGCAGTAGTAACAAATCGGTACGCCCACCTGCTGCTGCAGATGCAGCAGTATTGGAAGAATACAAAATAGGTGTGGGTGATGCGCTGACCATTAATGTGTGGCGCAACCCGGAATTATCTCTCAGTGTACCTGTTCGCCCTGACGGTAAAATATCCATGCCATTAATTGGCGATGTGGTGGCTGCCGATTTAACTACAACACAACTGTCCCAAAGCATTACAACAAGTCTTACCACTTTTATCAGAAGCCCGCAGGTTACTGTCATTGTCGCAAACCCAAGCAGTTCTGACTTTCAGCGGCGGGTTAGAATTACGGGCGCAGTTGCCAATCCACAATCTATTCCTTATCGCGAGGGCATGACCGTTCTCGATTTAGTGCTATTGGCGGGCGGCACCAATCAATTTGCTTCGGCCAATAAAGCAAAGCTTTATCGGAAGGTGGGCGGTGTACTAAAAGCCTATCCAATCAAACTTGATGACCTGATCAATGATGGTGATGTATCTACAAATTATGATTTGCAGCCATCAGACATAGTTACCGTACCTGAAAGAAGTTTTTAACAAGCCAGGTTTAATAGATTTCTGAAATACCAATCGAGATAGTTCATGGATAAAGCATATCTAAGAGATTTATTGGCTGCATTGCGCGCAGAATTGATTCGTTTTCGGTTTTGGTGCGCATTGTTATTTTTGGGAGTGGCCTATCTATTTCTCTTCGTTGGTCTCATTTGGCCCAAAAGTTACACCACCAAAGTGGTGCTGTTTGCGGATGTCACCAATATTATCGAACCCTTGCTTAAAGGGCGTGCCGAAATAACCAAAATTGATAGGTCGGCGCAGGCCAGTGAAGTCATTTATACGCGCCGCATAATGTTGGAGACCGCCAAACAAGCAGGACTACTGAAGTCGGGAGCATCCGAAGAGCAGCAGGATGCGATTGTTGCCCAGCTTCGCGCAGGGGTAAAAGTGGCGCGCGAACGCAATGAAAATTATGTTCAGCTCAGTTACACCACGACCAATCCCGATCGATCCTTTGAAATCTTAAATGCGGTAGTGAATGTATTTATTGAAGACACCGCTAAGCGCAAGCGTGACGAAAGTGTAGGGGCATATAACTTTATCGATGCGCAAGTGCAAACCTACAAAAAGCAACTCGAGTCCGCAGAAGAGAAACTAAAAGAATTTAAGTCGAAAAATACTGATGGCAGTGAGGATGCGGTGAGTGCGCGCATTGCTTCATTGCGACAGGAAATTGAAAGTTTAAAAATCACTATCGAGGAAACGCAATCGCGGATCACCACTATTGAGCAGCAGCTTAATACCGAAGGGCAGTATTTGCAGGCGAAAGGCCAGATAGATGAATTAAAACAGCGTCGCCAAACATTGAATGCCCAGCTAGAGCAGATGCTACTTAGCTATCAAGAGAACTATCCTGATGTGGTTTCAATGCGCGCCCAAATTGGTGAACTAGATAGCGCGATTGAAAAGATTCAGCAGTCGGGAGGCGAAGTGTATGGCAGCTCGGACAAGGTACAAAATCCGCTCTACGAAGAACTGCGCAAACAGCTTGCGGATGCTGATGTAAGTCTACGCTCCCAGAAAAGAAGAATGCAGTCTTTGCTTTCTTTGCAAGAAGACGAGTATGCCAGGCAGCAGCGAATTGCCGCCAATCAAGCAAGCCTTTCCGATTTGACCCGCGATTACGATGTAACTAAAAAAGTGTATGAAGAAATGTTGCAGCGCAAGGAGACAGCACGCATTTCGATGACGCTGGATATCGAAGGGCAGGGCGTCTCTTATCGAATTCAAGAGCCGGCAGCCTTCCCGTTGAAACCATCGGGTCTGCATTTTATTCACTTTGCATTAGTGGGGCCGTTTATTGGGCTTTTGTGTCCGCTGGGGCTGCTAATTCTTTTTATATTAGTCGACCCGCATGTGCGCTCAGCCAGAGCATTGCAAAAACAATTACCACCCGATATCGAAGTGATAGGTGTTGTGCCGCACTACAAATCACCTATTGGTGAGCGATTGCTTAAAAAAGATGTCCTGCTGATTTTTTCGGTGGCAGCGGTTGGGATGATTTGTTATCTAGCAATTGCCATCTATTGGTTAGTCGCCAAAGGTTGAACCTATTGATTGTCAGGACAGAACAATGGATAAGCGAAAAGAGAAAAATTTGACTCAGCTGATGGAAGACGTTGATGCTCTAGTTGAGGCCAGTGACAACTTGGTCAAAAGCGCTGTGTTGGAGCATCGTAAGCGCGAAAAAATCAAGAACATGGAGATGCCACAGCTGTGGACTCAAGAAGAGCTTTACGAAAAAAAAATAGTCTTTACCGGCATGCGGCAGCGCGATGTGCTTAACGCATTTCGCGAAGTGCGCATCAAACTTCTGAGTCGCCACCGTTCTGACAATATGGTCGTGTTGGTGTCGTCGGTTGCTATGGATGCACCGTCCAGTTACTTTAGTTTTAACTTGGCGGCCACTTTCGCATTGGATCAGCATAAAACAGCATTGTTTGTTGACTGTAATCCCTATAGCTCTGATGTTGATAAATATGTAACTTCAGAAATAGATGTGGGGCTGTCCAATTATTTAACTGATTACACTGTGCCGCTCAAAAACATTATTTATCCCAGTGGTGTTGAACGTTTGCGCGTGATCCCTTCTGGTGGCGCGAGCGAATCCGCTGCAGAATTTTTTAATTCAAAACGCATGGAAGTATTGGTTGCAGAGATAAAATCGCGCTATCCCGATAGATTTATTGTGCTTGATGCACCGAGTATTCAGCAGTCAACCGAAGCGAGAATTCTGGCGAAGTATTGCGACCATGCATTGCTGGTCGTTCCTTTCGGCAAAGTGGTAACAGACGAAGTTTTGTCTGCAGTAGACGCAGTAGGTAAAGAAAAATTTGCCGGTCTTGTTTTCAATCATTGATGAGAGAGGCGAGTCATGCGTAGAAAAACAATGCAGGTTAACACGGGTTACCCTTTGGCAGTTCTTTATTTGTGTTGCGCTGCGGCTCAAGCAAATGACATAAAAACCACGCTCTCTGCCTCCAGTATGTTTTCCGATAATAGCTTAAAAACGCTAGAGGAGCCGATAGATGAGCGTCAGGATTTATATGAGGTTGGTGTCTCTGCTGACTATTCAAATTGGTTGATTGAAGCAAATGCCGATTACGACTGGGTTTCCCATACATATTCAGAGCAATCACAAGCTGATGATAAATATGCGGAAGGTAGCTCCAGTTTATTGTTTGGCAAACAAGAAGATCCCTTGGCACTTGAACTCAATCACTCGCGAAGAATATTGTTGACTGCGCCCGACGCAGTGGCACTGACTCAAAATCAACAAGAGCGCGAAGTTATATCTGCCAGGCCTGAGGCGCGTGCGCGTATTTTTGCTGCAGATAGATTGTTCATTGGTGGGGAGTTTACCCGGGTCAATTTTCCTGAAAATGATTTGCAAAATTCCCAGCGCGATGGCATCGCGTTGGGGTGGTTGCATCCGCTGTCAGCAGCAAGTTTTTTGCGGCTCAACTCCCAGCAGCAAAAAATAAGCTTTGAACATTTCCCTGAGTCCGATTACACCTATTCCGGTGCAATGCTGGTTTATGGTGTGGAGCTGCGCAAACTGACCTATGGTGTGGAGGTTGGCTATAACGAAAGCGAACCTGAAAACGGTGAAAGTAAAGGCGCGCCTTCCTATCGAATTTCTGCCAGTTATTTAAGTGGCTTTAACCAGTTGGATTTCAGTGCAAGTCGCGTATTGACAGATAACTCGTTCGGCAATGGTAATCTCGAAGGAACTACTGGGTTGCCTGCTAGTGATGGCTTGTCGCAAGCGGTGAGCAGAATTGATCGAAATACTGCAGAGTTAAACTGGCAGACACAAGTTGTTTGCGCTCGCTGTCAGTTTTCTACTGGTGTTTCTGCAATTGAAGATGATTATCTGGAAAAAGATGAGTCTTCCTTGAGTATCTATAAGCGCGCGCGATTTGTTTATTCTTTTTCTCGCGCGGCAAATCTTTCATTAAGTTATGCGAGCGCTGATGTTGATTTTGATAATCAATCGGTCACACGCGATTATGAGTTAAATACCATTTCAATTGAGTATGCCTACTTTTTTTCGAACGGTTTAAATGCCCGGTTTAGCGCCCGAAATGAAGATAGAAAAGCAGAGGGCGAGAATGGTAATGGAACCTACGAAGAAAATATTTACAGTATTGGTTTGGGGTATAGCTTTTAAGCCCTGCATTGATTCTTGTAGTTAGAGTGTAGATAGGAATAATACCGACAAACAGGTGAAGAAAATGTACAGCATCGCAAAAACAATGGTTGTCTTGCTCTGTGTGACTCTGGTGGCATGCGCGGATAAACAAGAAAAAAATAGTGAAGACGCACAGCGCCATGTTACCTCTGCAAAAGTATATCAAGAGCAAGGGCAATACCGGGCCGCAATTATTGAAGCAAAAAATGCCATTCAATTAACACCGGATTCGCCGCAAGGCTACATAACTCTCGCACGCATCTATAACGAAATTGGTGCTAACACGGCAACTCAATCAATGCTGCTGTCGGTTGTAGAAAAACTTCCTGCTGTAGCAACAGAGTTGGCGAATGCACATTTTTTGAATAGAAAATACCTCACTGCGATCAATACTATTACCACCTATCCTGCTGATGCGTCCCAGCCAGAAGATCGAATTCGCCAAGCTTGGCTTAAAGCAATGTCTAACATTTATCTTGGTAATAAAGATGGTTATGAAGCTGCCTTGAAGGAGTTTGTTGCCGTAGGCGGAAAAGAGAGCGAGGCAAAATATATCACCGCCAACTATTTGATCTCAAAAGGTGAGATAGAAGATGCCAAGGTCGTTTTAACGGAGGTGCTAGCAGCCGCGCCGGAAAATATTGATGTGCTGACCACCATGGCCAATGTGAGTCTCTATCTTAAAGACCTTGATGGTGCCGAGCGTCACCTTACCAAGGCGCTGGGCCTGCTTAAAAAAACCGACATAATGAACACCAGAAGAAGCCAGACTATAAGTTTGTTAACCGATACCCTGATTCAGCTGGGGCGCACCAGCGAAGCCTATACCTACCAAAAACTACTGGCCGAATCCAATCCTGAAGGTGCTGCAGCCCAGCAGCGTTTTAATGATGCGATGGAACTGTATCAGCAGGGTAAATTTGCTGAGGCCGAAGTAATTTTGCGCGAGCTGAGAGATCAGTACCCCAATGATAAAAATACCGGCACATTGTTGGGCTTGATTGAATATCAACAGGGTTCAAATCGTAAAGCAGAAGATTTGTTCGATGAATTTATTGACCCTGAAACGGTAACACCATCGGTATTGCAGGCCGCGGCGCTAGTGAAATTCCGCAACAATCAAATCGATGATGCGGTTGAATTATTAAGAAAGTCGGCGGAAAGCCAACCTAATAATCCTATTGTACTGGCGACCTATGGGTTGGCGTTGCTCGATAAGGATCCCAAAAGTAATGAGGCAGTAACCGTGCTGGAAAAAAGCCTGGCACTCGATCCACGGCAGCAGCGTATTCGAATTGCGCTGGCTAATAGACATATGGCCATGGATCAACAAGAGCAGGCCGTTGCCCAGCTGCAAAAGGCTTATCAAGAACAACCTAATGATTTTTATATCCAGCAATCCTATTTCAAAGCACTGATCGTCAGTGAACAAACGAATAAACTGGAAGAAGAAATTAAGCTCTATATCAGCAAGAACCCCGAAAGCTCCCGTGGCTATTTTTTCAATGGTTGGTATAAGTTCCAACAAAAAAGCTATAAAGAAGCTGAGCAGCAATTTGAAAAGGCGGTTTCAGTACGCGAAAGCAGTGAAAAAAACTTGGCCTATGCCGGGCTCGCGCAATTATATGAAGTGCAGGATCTAACTCAAAAATCAATTACCGCTTGGCAGTTTGCACTCAAAGAAGACCCCAGCATGGTTGTTGGTTATTCCCGTTGGTTTGCCCAAATGCGCAAATTAAAACGTGACGCAGAAGCCTTTACGTTTTTGTTGAGTTTGGAAGAAAAAACAGCGCGCTGGGAACCGTCAATTGTGCTCGCTCAACTTTATATGTCGAATAAGGAATTAGGCAAAGCGATCAAGCATGCCGAGCTTGCGCTGGCGCGGAGCAACCAAAGCGCCAATGTAAAACAATTAACCGCCAATCTTTATCGTGTGCAGGGCGTTCAATTTAGAAGTCAAAATAAGTTGACAGAAGCCCGTGAAAATTTAATGAAAGCGGTAAAGTTGCAGCCGGAAAATGCTAGCTTCCTGGGCAATCTGATCGAAACGGAAATCGCCGCTAACAATATTCCTGAGGCGCAAAAGCTGCTGGATCAATTTATTAAGCT
>CAXAVL010000037.1:0-25374 GCA_963971905.1 uncultured Cellvibrio sp. | reverse complement strand
TTCAAGTCGCGCTCGCAGGGTTGATAGGCATCGGTATTCATACCAAAAGCGATAGGGCTGGGCTGGTAGCTTTTATGAGCCAGCTCGCGGCGCAATAACTCCGCTGCGTTGGTTTTGGCGTAAAGCCGGGTTTCAAAATCCAACCCGGGCGATAACCCCAAATAGGAGTGGGTAGGACGGGCAAAACAGTAAATACAGCCGTGTTCGCAGCCGCGATAAGGGTTGAGCGACACGCTAAACGGCAAGTCTGGCGATTGGTTGCGGCTGAGTATTGTTTTGGCCAGCTCGGGGGTAATGTGAGTTTTTAATGCCAGGTTGATGTCGGTGTCATCGACAAAAGGAGTCCAACCATCGTCCACAGTTTCAATAAGCTGGGTTTCGTAGCGACCGGCGATATTACTGATCGCTCCACGGCCTTTATGGGCTCGGGGTTTGGCCGCTATCCAGGGGGCTGGGTCGATAAAATCATGATCATCTGTAACCACGGGCACACCTCAAGATACTGTACATGCAAACAGCATTCTGATCCTGTCACAAATATCGCGCAATATTTTTTATTGTCCCCCTGCAACCTTTTTCTCATCAGCCCGTAAATCCCTCCAAACGATTCAAACACGCAATTCAAACTAAGGAGGAGCAAGCTAATGACATTCAAGACTATACAAACACACGTGGGGTTTACGCTGATACTGGGGTGCGCCAGCCTATTGAGCGCGTGTGGCGGCGATGACAAGAAAAAAGTCGCTACTGATTACAGCCCGCTAGCAGCAGTTCTATCGCACCAGCCAGCAGCAGTTCCAGTTTAGTCAACTCATCACTTTCCAGTTCATTCTCTTCAAGCTCTATCGCATCCAGCGCGGCAGCCATGCCACCGGTAGCATGGGTAGATACTGCGGTAAATAACACCGATGGCAACTATCTGGTCGCCAAAGATGAAGTTGTATTAGCACTACCCGAAGATTCAGGTAACACCAGTTTCAAGGAACAATGGAATGATCGCGATGGATTCGCACTCTACACCTTCGCCAAGGACGGCAAGGGTGTATCTAATTGCTCCGGTACTTGTCTGGCCAACTGGCCACCGCTGCTCGCTGGTGCCAATGACGAGGCCAACCATCCCTACTCGATTATCGAACGCAGTTTGGGGTCTACCACCACCAGCCGCCAATGGGCTTACCATGGCATGCCGCTGTATTTTTTCAAAAGTGACACTGCCGCCGGCCAAACCAACGGCAAGGCACTGTCCAACTGGCAGCTAGCGCGCCCGATTCCGGTGAGCCTGCAGAATGATGCAGCCAAGGGCGAGTTTTTGATTGGAAAAGGTTATCTCCTCAACAGCCAGGGGATGGCGGATCAAAGTAAATCCGGTTTCACTCTTTATACCTTCGCCAAAGACACCGCCGACCAAAGCAATTGTGGCGCTACGTGTATCGGTAACTGGCCACCCTTGTACGCAGCCGCCGAAGCGCAAAGCGCGGGCGATTTTTCGGTGATCACACGCAGCGATAGCAGTAAGCAATGGGCGTATAACGGCCATCCTTTGTACTTCTACGCTGGCGATAATGCCGCAGGCGAAATCAAGGGCGAAATTACCAACTGGTCACTGGCGACCACCGCAGTAAAAGCAGCTAGCAGTTCAGCGCCAGCATCTTCATCCACGGCCTCTTCATACACCTACAGCAGTTCATCTGCGGGTTATGGCTACTAGGAAATAACAATTACGGAAATGGAAAATTACCGTCAGACAGCTTTTATTTTGTTGTCCCTTTTTCAGCTAACGCTCACGGCATTACCGTGAGGGTTAGCTGATTTTTTGCTTTTTACGCGAGTTACTTACTACTACACATTATTTTCAAAAAGGATTACGTCATGTTGAAACACACCTTACTACTTGCAGGCGCGCTGCTGGCATTTAATGCCTCAGCCGATTTTTATGATCCACAAAATACCTTTTTAAAACGAGACTTACCCAACAATACCTACAATGGCACGACCGCGCTCAACAATTATCTGAATGCAGTCGTTACCCAAAGTTATAGCGGAGAAACACCGGCCACATTTACCCTGAGTAAATGGAAACAGTTCAATGGATTTACCGCAGGCAACACCCTCAACGCCCAGTATTTCAACTCCGGCGATCTCGGTCTGGGGCGCGATATGAATTGCGTAGCCCAACCACAATTGGAAGCGACGCGTGGCACTGGCGCCATGGCGTGCTTCGTGTCTAACTATGGAAAAATTGGTGGCGGTGCCGCCCACGCTTTTGCCGAGTTGGAGCGCGCGACCTCACCCACCAACCCTAGCAAAGAATTTGCGACCGTGGCCATGGAATACCACCCTAATGCAGCGCGTAACAAGGTGCGTTTTTTTGTATTTGACTCCCAAAGCAATGGTGGCAAGTTAGTTACCAACTTAAAAATTGCGTTGGATAACAGCAATGGACAGGAACAACCTGGCCTGTGTATAGCGTGTCATGGTGGCACCCTCACCAACCCGAACGACCCGAATCAAATCAATATCACCAACGCCCATTTTTTGCCGTTTGACACTTTCTCGTTTGAATTTGCCAGCGCCGAAAAACGCGAGGCCGCGCGCCCGGTGTTAGATCAGATGAACAAGCTGGTTCATAAAGCCGAAAAAGCCACCTACGGACAGGGCTCAGCCGCCAATAAACAGATATGGCAATATCTGGAGGGCTCCTATACTCCGGCCATTACCGATGCCAACCCAATTATGGTTGACACTTATACCCCAGCCCCCTTTAACACCTCAGACAATGACAAAAACCTCTATCACACAGTCACTAAAAACTATTGCCGCAGCTGCCATATGTCATCTGACGTGGTGTTAGACCCCAGCCTAATGGTTAACACCTGTATTGATGGCGACATGCCCCATGCGGAAGTAAATGCCGCCAATTTGCGTCGTCATATGGAATATGTCGCTCATGATATGGAGCGTTATAGCGGTAATACCAATTGCTACAAGATGCCGCATTTAATTGATTTCCAAAGCGCTCTGCAAGCCAACAGCATGATGTTTGAAGATGTCCACTTGGGACACAACAATCTCGATTTGGAAACCTTGCTCTCGGGTGGAGAAATATTCACGCTCAATGGTATCAACAGCCAAACCATTACCACTGCAGATTCAATTACCGGCGTCAACAATCGCCGCAGTGTATTAAAGAGCAAGTCGCTTAACAGTACGCAGGGCTTTGTGCTCGCCAAAATGGATGACTTTAGCCGCGCCCCCAAGATCAACAAAGTAGAGTTATTGACCCACAGAACAGGTGGCGCTGGTAATGACCTTACTTTATATGCACGTAACTCGGCAAAAAGTGTTGTACTAACCCGCGCCGTCTCCAATGGCCAGAGTACGCCGGGCACCAGCGATTCCTTTTTAAAGTTCACGGAGAACCTCAGCAGTTCCAACGTGAACAACCTTAGTTTTATGATGCGCGCAAATCGGATTAGCTATTTTAACGGCCAATACCAATTCCCCGGCACATTTGAAGTAGATGACATCTCAGTCAGTTACGACGCTAAAATTCCGGGCGCTATCTATCAAGACTTTGAGAATAGCCAACAAATAATTCCTTTTAATGCGGCGCGCCTTTATGACCGGTTGAGTGATTGTTCGCCCCTCAGCGGTAGCATAGCTGGGCTTGGCAACCAGCTTAAAACCGAGGGGGATGCGGGGCGTTACTCGTATCACACCAATACTAAACTCTGCAAAGGCGATGACATCCATGTATTTATCGCGCGCAGCTACGGGGCGCTCCTGGAAATACCCAATGGCGTAAGTGGCCAATTGATGTTTGATTTTAAAATTAGCGACAAACTCACCCCCATTGGCCCCTCTTTCCTCGGCCAGGCAGCACAGCAGGGAACCCTGTACAAAAAAGATGGATATAGCTTTGGTCGGGTTAAACTGTCTATTAGCGGCGAGGTCAGCTTGCGTTTCTTAGTACAAGAAGCATCGGGAATAAACGGTGCTAAAATCCACGGTCTCGCCATCGACAATATGCGCTTCATACCCAACAATTAGTCGTTAAAACCAATCACTAAAAATTACCCCACCACTGACAGAGTGGTGGGTTATTCAAACAAAATAGCTACAAATTGTAAGCGTAATCCAAAAATACTTTTCGAATTGCTCCCGAATTATTGTCCGGTTCAAAGTGTGCAATCCGCAATGATAAATTGTGTTTACGGATAGGCCTGAACGCAATATCCAAATCCCACTCCTCGCCTATCGCGTGGCCGCGCACATCATCTTTGAAAAATAAATAGTGAGTTTCCAAACGAATTGGCGATGCGCGCCAAAGCACCCCTATTGATGCAGTACGCACTCCGGTGTTGGGTGTATTGCCAATCACGCCGGCCCAACCTTCAAATTTGTGGTTCGATCCCAGTGGGGTAATAAATGCTGCTCCGTCACTTTCACCGAGCACTTCATAGCGGGCGATAAATTCCACCGTTTCAACACCGACACCTGCATCAATTAAATAATAAGGCAGATGGTCGTGTCCCAATTTAAATCTATCCTGCTGTGCAGCTTCTAATTGCACACGGTATTTCACGCGATCAATTTTATAATTCACACTAACACTTGCACCGTAAGTCGCGTTAGACGCTGCGGGCATATCCAGATTGTCAATGCGATGTGCGTAGGCAGTCACGCGGGTGTAATCCCACTCATTCCATTCCACATGCGTTAAATGTGTGTGCTGTTGGTGATCGCCATAATTGGCCGCAGGGCGCGGCGGGGTTATGCCACTCGGTAAAGGGCCGCGACCAGGATTATTTTTATCCGCATCTTCACCAAAAATGCGATTGGCATTAGCGATGTAGCTGTAAGTAAAACGTGAATTGCTCGCCAATTTAAATTGGCTAAAAAGTGCATCAAAGGTTTGTTCATTTTGCCAAAAACCATTGCCACCCACAAAACGTTGGTTGTCTAAATTGATACGCTGACGCCCAAGGTGCAACAAAAACTGATCAGTATTGAGGATTGCAAAGGCTTGATTAAATTCGGTGCCTGGCGGGTCCTGCAGCAATGGCTGCCCGTTAAAACGCACACCGTCACTGTGATCGTCTTTAAACCTGCTGCTCACTGAATCCACTTCTACAAAGGTCGCAAAGATTTCATGCCACTGCGACTGCACATTGCCGCGCAATAAGAGCGATGCCGATTGGCCGCTATTATTCGCATCCACATTGGCATAGCGCACGCGGCTGCCCCAATCCCATGTATGTGTTGTTTCTGCTATCGCATCTGCGGCGACCAAGCTGCTGATTAAAACCGGTAAAAAAATCTGCTTCATTGTTGCTACTCTTCCTGATGAATTAATGTTGGCCACTATTGCCAATCTTCGGCGTTGCCATCATGCAAAAAGGTGACGCCCGTTATTTTGTCCATCTCTTCATAGAGTGGATCGGGCATGGGGTTCTGGCGTGCATCCATATAAGTCATCGCGGGCAGGTGGTAAATATCCACATGCTCCATGAGATTGTTAAACATATAGATTTTTTGCAGCGCAGGCAGATCCTGATAGGTGAAGGTTAAAATTCTATTGTCATTAATTTTTAGCAGTTTAAGTGCAGGCAATTGCTGCACACGAAAGTGTTCCAGCCGATTGCCAAACAGATACAGCTCTGCCAATGCGGGCAGCTGTGCAAGCCTTATCTGAGTAATTTGATTTTTGGCGAGATTAAGATGGCGTAAGTCGGGAAGATTACCCAGTTCTACCTGAGTGAGATTATTGTTATAAAGCGATAACTTTTGCAGTTTTACCAGCTGCTCTATACCCGCGAGCGATGTAATTTTTTTGGAGTGACATTCAATGCTGGTGATTTGGTCCAACGCTTGCCATTGTTTTTTACTGATGATATCCCGCACACAGTCGGTTAAATTGTGGTCAGCAAAAGTTAAATCTAACGCCTGCGCCGATTGCCCAGATACGAACAAGACAATCGCTAATGAAAATAATTTTTTAATCATGCTCAGCCCCTTTCCTTGCATAAAAAAATGCGCCGCTTTTATTGCATTTGCCTTTTACGGCAGATGCAAGTTGAGGCGGCGCATTATAAGAGCTAGTGCAGGGACTGTTGTGAAACAGATCCCTAAATTGATTTTTCTGTTGTCGCCAGCAACACACAAACTCCCTTGGCAATAATGATTTCGCTGGGTTCGTCCAGAGGGGACCCGCCCACATCTTCCTCGGTCAGAAGCAAATGCGATGCATCCTTAATTAAACGCAATTGCGCAACACTGAGCGATAAGTCCACAGCATCCGTTGCAGAAAACACACCCAGTGGGCGGATTTGTCCATCGCGTTTGGATATCGCCCAGAGCTGGAGATCCTTGTCCGGTGCAATCTCTACTACACCCCATTTCAGCCACAGCTGTTCGCCACCCGCAGCCGTAAGCACCGTCAGGCTTGGTGCGCCACGTTCATCGGTGAGTACTGCTACATAATCAGCATTGGGCAACAAAGGGCGCTCGCTCAGTACCCAAACAAACAAAGCGAATACCACAAGGCTAAAGGCACTCGCTCCCTGCCAGAACCACCGCAACCAGAAGACGGGTTGCAGCGTAGAAGTGCGATTAAGGCGCGCGCTGATGTTGCCCCAAGTATTGTCTGCCGGTTTTAATGCTTGCTCCCTATCACTTAATCGCATCAATTCCTCTTCCCAGTAATTCACCTGCGCCCGTAACTCCAGTTCGTTAACCAGCCGCTGAGCAAACCGTTTGCGCTCGCCGCCGCGCATGACACCAGTGACATAATCAAATGCCAGCTGCGGCTCATTTGGGCTTGCAGTTGTTATTTGGCTTCCAGACATAGCCTTAACCTCTCAGCGCCGCGATGCAGCCAGGATTTAACAGTATTGGTATTGGTCGATAGTGTTTGGGCAATTTCTTCACGCGAGTATCCCCGCAAATAGGCCAATTCAATACTGCGTTTAATGTTATCGCCCAAGGTAGTCAGGCACTGGTGCAGATGAAACCTGAGCTGGCTGGCGCCGACACTGTGTTCAGGTTCATCGCCACCCGGAAAGTCTTCCTCTTCATTAATAGCACGCGTATTACTGTTGTTTCGCATCTCTTTATCAAGCCTATCCAGCGCTCGATAACGCGTCATACTGGCCATCCAGGTCAATGGCTTAGCGAGATGCGGGCGGTAACTGGCGGCGTTATTCCAAATCTGTAAAAACGCCTCCTGTAACACCTCATTGCTTAACTCTTTAGATTTGAGGATGCGCCAAGCGAGCGCATTCAAGTAGGGTCCAACTCGCTCAAATAGCGCTTTGAGCGCGGCTTGGTCGCGCAGGGCGCAACGGGCGATGAGGTTGATCAATTCATCATCGGGATTTTCAGTCGGGGGAGTCATCGGCGGGATTTGTTCCTTACTCTGTGTATTTGATCCAATTTACGAATTAATAGCCAAAAAGTTGCAGATGTCATATCAAACTTTACGTGCCACTTCAGGTTTTCTACGCGCCATTTCAGGTTTAGTGCGCACCACTTCAGGTTTTCTGCTCAAACTGGTGCGACCGGGTTTGGCGATTTGGGGAGTATAAGCTGGTGGCAGGCCGCAGTCGCTACAACACAATTGTCTACCTCAGACACAAGTGTTTTTCACTATTACCGCTAATAAATAAGATAAAGGTATTCGCTATGTTTAAACTCAATCGCTGTACCGGCGTGCTCTTTGCGCTCGCTGCTCTGGTCGGTTTTACCGCCACCAGCCCCGCCACTGCCAAGCCTTATAAGGCCGCAGAAATCTACTCCAAACAAACCTATAAATATGGCCGCTATGAAATCCGTATGCGGGTCGCCAAAGGTAGCGGGGTGTTATCCACTTTCTTCACTTACAAAAATGGCTCCGAGCAACCGGGCACTTTTTGGGAGGAGATCGACATAGAGATTTTTGGCAAAAACAACGCCACTCAATGGCAGAGTAATGTGATTATCGGTACCAATCGCCCCACCACCAAAACCGAAGGTGTGCACACAACGCCATTTTCTATGGGCGATGGCTACCACACCTATGTGCTGGAATGGACCCCAAATTACATCGCTTGGTATGTGGATGGCACCCAGACGCGCCGGATTACCGGGGGGCAATTTGTCACCAGCCTGACCAGTGCGCAAGATCTGCGTTTTAACCTCTGGGCGGCGAATATCGCCGAGTGGGTCGGCCCCTGGAATGACAACATCCTGCCGGTATACCAATTTGTGAACTACATTGAGTACAAGCCTTATGTCGCCGCAACCAATAGTTTCGGCACTGGCTGGCGCGATGATTTCAACAGTTTTGATACCAACCGCTGGAGCAAAGCCAATTGGACTTTTGGCGAAAACCTCGCCGACTTTGATCCGAATAATGTAGTGGTAAAAAACGGCACTCTGGTGCTGGCGCTTACCCGCGAAGGTCAAACCGGTTATAGCGGTACACCACCCGTCGATGGCGGTACCAGCGGTGGCAGCAGTAGCAGTGCGCCCGCCGCATCTATCACCATTCAGGCCGAAAGTTTTAACGAAGTAGGCGGCAACGTGACTGTCTCCGGCGGCACCGTGGGTTATATCGATGCCGGTGAGTGGTTCAAATATAACAATGTGAATATCCCGCAAACGGGCACTTACAAAGTGGAGTATCGCGTTGCCTCGGCGCTTACCACCGCGCAGTTCACCTTGGATCGCAACGGCGTAGGTCTGGGCACTATCAGCGTACCCAATACCGGCGGCTGGGGTAACTACCAAACGATCAGCCACAATATTTATCTGAACGCCGGGGTGCAGAGTTTGGCGATTTATGCCAACAGCGGCGGCTTTAATATTGATTGGCTTAAGCTGACTAAAATCTAATAGGGTTTCAGCCTTTGGGGGTTGCGGGCCCAATGCCTGCACCCCCGTTTTTATTTTTTGCTGCTGTTTTTTAACAATGTTTTTTGTAAATGAGGTAAATCTGATGCGTCGAATTTTAGGTATGTTGTTAGCGATCAGTATGGGATTGCTGAGCCATCTTGCTATTGCCAAGCCTTACAAAGGCGCAGAAATTTATTCCAGCGATAGCTACTTATACGGCCGCTATGAAATGCGCATGCGCGTCGCCAAGGCCAGCGGAGTGTTATCCACTTTTTTCACTTACAAAAATGGTTCCGAAGTGGGCAATACGTTTTGGGAAGAAATCGATATAGAAGTATTCGGTAAAAATAATGCAACACAATGGCAGAGCAATATTATTCTCGGCAGCTCGCGCCCCACTATTCACACGGAACAGGTTCATACCGCCAATACATCACTCGCCGACGCGTATCACACTTATGTATTGGAATGGACGCCGGATTATGTCGCCTGGTATTTGGACGGCGTAGAAGTGCGCCGCATTACTGGCACCAGCACAGTCACTAGCCTCACTAATCCACAAAGTTTGCGTTTTAATCTTTGGTCCCATGAGTCAGTGGCGTGGGTAGGTGCATGGGATGATGCTGTACTGCCGGTTTATCAATTTATAAATTACATCGAATACAAACCTTACAACGCCACCACCAAAACATTTGAAGGCGGTTGGCGCGATGATTTCAACAGTTTTGATAGCGCGCGCTGGGGCAAAGCCAATTGGACCTTTGACATGAACCGCGTGGATTTTGCACCGGAAAATGTAGTGGTGAAAAACGGTATTTTGGTGCTTGCACTCACCAAAGAAAACGCCACCGGTTTTAGCGGTACACCTCCTGCCGATGAACCCACCAGTAGCTCAAGCGCAAGTTCAATAACCGTTACAAGTTCTGCAGCAAGTTCAGTTGCGGCGAGCAGTATTGCAGCGAGCGAAGCGGCAAGTTCTGCTGCAGTAGCCACTTCATCAAGCGCAACATCCAAAGTGGCAAGCGGTGGTTCAAGTGGTGGCGGTGCAATGAATTTTGTGTGGTTAGTATTATTAGGTGGATTGGCCGTTGCAGGTCGCAGCGTTAAATAATCTGCTGAAATTACCCCCCCCATCCCCCCCTTATCAAGGGGGGGGGATGGGGGGGTTAGTCTTTCTAAACTCCGCCGCCGACATCCCCGTATAGCGCTTAAAAAAACGGTGGAATGACGACTTACTGTTAAAGCCGGACTCCAGCAAAATATCCAGAATTGTCATCTGTGCATACTGCGGGTCAAGCAGCATTTGCTTGGCGCGATTGACCCGATATTCATTTACAAATTCAAAAAAATTCGTATTAAATTCTTTGTTAATAATGCTCGACACTTCGCGATAGTGAATCCCCACCTGCCGCGCAAAATCTTCAATATTCAAATTCTGGGTTAAATACAACTGCTGCTTTTCCATAGTGTTACGGATACGCGCAATTACATCGGGCGATACTTCAGCCGTGACAAAGACTTCTTTTTCTTTCGATTTAGCTTTAGTTTCCAGTAGCTGATGGGCATACAACAAGCTGTAGATGAAGAGCGCGTTAACCAATAGAAACGTAATGTAATTATCAAAAATACCAAAGCCATCGGCAACCGCAAAACTTACCGACTGCCCAAGTAGATGTACAACCAGAGACCACAACCAATTGAGTGCAAAACCCAGCGTCAGCAATAATAACCAATAAGGCCCCTGCAAACTCAAACTCGAATAAAATTGTTTTAATTGTTGTTTATAACGATAGATTTCTAACGCTGCCGCAAACGCATAAATTACCGGTACAAACTTCAAGTAGTGCCATAGATAATTGGTGAGCATTACTGAGTTTTCAGTATGGGTCGCAGATTGAAAGCGCAACCGGTCACTATCCAAATCGCCCCAGAGACCCAACCAATAACGGCCAATAAATTTAGAAGATGCAATCCGTCTTTTGCACGCAGTGAAAAATTCGCCCGTGTAATCGCCACAACATACAAATACAGGCAAACACTTTTACCCACAACCGCCGCCACCAAACTTAGTGACAATGTCATTTTCGCCACATCACTGTGCAAGCCAATATAGTTATTCCATAACAACAAATTACCCAGCGCACTCGCCCCTACACAAACAAAAAATCCCGACAACAATTGCGAGGCAATCGCTTTTTGTTTGGACAGCACCCACTGAAAAATCACCAGCAGGACACAAACGGCGAGGGTAAGCACAAGGATTAAATCGTGGATATTGAAGATGGGTGTTTTCATAGCAAAGCTGAAGCGTGATTATTATGGTATTGCAAAGTGTAGCAGGTGAAATTGCCAAGGCAGCAATTTCACCTGCAGACAGCAAAAGTGATGCAGATTAATGCCCCATCACCTGAGTAATCTCTTCCGGCTTATGATGTACGCCAAAATCATCCACAATGGTGGTGGTCGCTTTGTTCATATTGATTACATCCACTTCAACGCCTTCTTTGCGGAATTTGAGTACGACTTTGTCGAGTGCGGCGACTGAGGTGATATCCCAAAAATGCGCGTGGGTTAAATCGATAATTACTTTTTGCAGTTTTTCTTTCATATCAAAACCGCGCACAAACATATCGGCAGAGCGGAAAAAAACTTCGCCATAGACTTGATAAGTGCGCTGCGTTTTTTCTTCGTTAAGCTCTGAGGTGACTGCCATGTAGTGGCCAATTTTGTTGGCGAAAAACATAGCGGCCATAAGCACACCAATAAATACACCATAAGCCAAATTATGAGTTGCAACTACCACACTTACAGTGGTGAGCATAACGATATTAGATGAGAGCGGATGGGTTTTTAGATTGCGAATGGAAGCCCAACTAAAGGTGCCAATGGATACCATAATCATCACGGCGACTAATGCCGCCATTGGAATAATAGAAATCCAATCGCTTAAAAACACCACCATGATTAATAGCAGCGCGCCGGCGAGAAATGTTGATAAACGCGTGCGGCCGCCGGACTTTACGTTGATAACTGACTGGCCGATCATCGCGCAACCGGCCATACCGCCGAGTAAGCCGGTGGCGACGTTAGCAATACCCTGGCCTTTACACTCGCGATTTTTATCGCTGGTGGTATCGGTCATGTCATCCACAATTGTCGCCGTCATCATGGATTCCAATAAACCGACTGCTGCCAGTGGAATCGAGTAGGGCAGAATAATCATTAGCGTTTCAAGGTTGAGCGGTACTTCTGGCCACAAGAAAATTGGCAAGGTATCGGGTAGGTCACCCATATCGCCTACGGTGCGAATATCAATTTTGAAAATTAATGCAATCGCAGTGAGCACCAGAATGCAAACGAGAGGCGAGGGAATTATTTTTCCGATTTTAGGAATGTAGGGAAACAAATAGATAATGCCGAGCCCCGCAGCGGTCATGGCATACACATGCCAGGTGACATCGGTAAGCTCGGGCAACTGCGCCATAAAAATTAAAATTGCCAGTGCATTTACAAAACCGGTAACGACTGAGCGGGAGACAAAACCCATCAAATCGCCCAAGCGCAAATAACCCGCGACGATTTGAATCGCGCCAGTTAATAGCGTCGCCGCCAATAAATATTGCAGCCCGTGCTCTTTTACTAAGGTCACCATCAGCAGTGCCATGGCACCGGTTGCGGCAGAGATCATCGCTGGGCGACCACCGGCAAAGGCAATCACTACCGCCATAGAGAAGGAGGCATACAAACCGATTTTAGGATCGACTCCGGCGATAATTGAAAAGGCAATCGCTTCCGGAATTAATGCGAGCGCCACAACCAGGCCCGATAAAAAATCGCCGCGAATGTTGGAAAACCATTGTTCTTTCAGGGTCGTTAACATAAAAAAAACACCTATTAAAAATCGCACACAATTTGCGGTTATAACAAATACCACTGCGCTGCCATATTAAAAATTTCAGCGCAGACGCAAATTTATTAGCAAAACAAAAGAATATAAAACATTGCACGCCAGCAATAGCCAGACGCAATCTAACGGAGGGAGAGAAAAACTAAGGCGGCGTTAATGCCGAAGGTAACCGAATCATAACTGTTAACGACTTCACATAAAAAAGTGCGCGCACCTTAGCAGCCGAGGCAAAATTTGGCAAGGTTAAAAAATGTGCAGATCGATATTAGAGGCACTATCTTTTCTAGCGTTGTGTAAGGCGTCAATATGATTGTGAGAACTACCAAATAGAATCCGAGTGAAAAGCTTTGTAAAGTGCAGTATCAATAAGGAGAAGGTCTAATAGCAGTGCTGCTTTAGATCCGTTTATGCTGATGCCCCACTCAGCACAAAGGACATAATTCCGCCGTTCCGTTTTCCCAGTTAACCAAAACGCAGTCAGCATTTCACTAGGATCACTTCCATGAAATGGTATGACTCACTCCACTGCTGCTTGTTGTTCAGGCATTGGTTACATAAATAAGATTGGTTTAACTGCTTGGTTTAATTATTTAACGAGTTGAGACAAGAGACGCACCCATCACTTTAGCCATTGACATGCACTGGCTGTGGCGAAGCTTTGTCTAAATGCAGAGGATTTATGAAAACATTGATCGTTTACATCCATTTAATTGCCGCCTGTATCTCTATTGGGATTCTGCTGAATCAGGATTTAGCGCTGGCAAAATCGCTCGGTAAACCCTTATCAAAAACAGCCATTCAAGAGCTATCAAAGTCGGCAGATGTGATGTTTGTCGCTCTGGTTGCGCTCTGGATTTCAGGCTTGACGCTGGTTGTGATGGGCTATTTAGATGCCCCTCAACAATATCTGTTAAATGAAAAACTCTGGGCGAAATACACCGTGGTATCAATTCTGACACTCAATGGATTGCTGCTGCACTTTTTCAGTTTCGCGCGTATTACCTCTCCCAGTGGCCTGCTGACATTTTCTGCCCACGAACAAATTTTGGTAGTAATTACCGGTGCTATTTCATCGGTCTCTTGGTTGTTTGCGTGCTACCTCGGTATTGCGCGCAACTGGAATCACAATGTCAGCTATGAATTTGTAATGACAGTGTACGGCGCATTTTTATTTATCGCCTTTCTTGTTGCTGGCAGTGTTTTGTATAACCTGCACCGCAAAGATTCTTGCGAGTTCCCCCAGAATTTTTATTCTTAATTTAAAGAGCAATCGTCATGCTAACTCAATCATTTGCCACTACCTTGCTCAAAGGAATTGCACTCTGTAGTGCGATTGCATTGTTATACGCCTGCGGCGGTAGCCCTATCGAATCTAGCGATGCCTCACCTGCGCTGGGATCCAGTAGTGCACCTGCGGTTGACTCAAGCTCGGCCGTTTCAGTAGAAGCCAATAGCAGCTCAGTGGCATCCAGTATCGCACCTTCACCTTCTAGCTCAAGCCTTGGCCTGTCTAGCTCATCTGCCAGCAGTGTACTTAACAGTAGCACACATTTTTCCAGCGTATCTTCTTATAGCCGAGTGGTGTCGAGCAGCATTGGCCTATCCAGTTCATCTGCCAGCAGTACACTTAGTAGCAAATTATCAAGCAGCAGCAAGAGTTCATTGACAGCGGTAAGCAGTTCATCCAAGAGTAGCGCCGCTGCAACCAGCACCTGGCAGCTGGACTCGGCCAATTCTTACCTCAACTTTGTCAGCGCAAAAAACACCCATACGCTTGAAGTGAGTCATTTCGCCAGCTTGTCCGGCGATATCACCCAAAACGTTGCCAAGCTGGTTATTGACCTGAATAGCGTGAACAGCGGCATCACCCTGCGCGATCAACGCCTGCGCGATTTACTCTTTCAAACCACGCAATTCCCCACCGCAACGGCCACCGTTAACTTACCAAGCAATCTGCTCAGCAGTTTGGCGATTGGCGCAGAAACCCAACAAAACATCAGCGCCGAACTGGATTTACACGGTGTAAAAACAACGCTGACTACCAAGCTTTCGGTGCATAAATTGAGTGCTACACGTGTTGCTGTGCAAACCATCGCCCCGGTGCTGGTCAACCCGGCTGATTACGCCCTTAGCAATGGTATTGAAGCGCTGCGGGCGGCGGTGGGCATTGCCTCTATCAGCGCTACGGCGCCGGTGGATTTCACCCTTATCTTCGACGCTCGTTAATCAGATGTGCAGAGAGAAAATAACATCATGAAAACATTTCTGAAAATCGCACTGCTAACGACAGGATTGCTGATGACCTGTGCATCGGCCTACAGCCAGACTTTAGGCAGCGCGAGCTGGCTTGTTGATACCAGTAAATCATCACTGCATTTTGTTTCGATCAAAAATACCAGCGTGGCGGAGAATTTCACTTTCAGCCAACTACAAGGCACAGTGGCGAGCAATGGTACCGCCACTTTGACGATTCCTTTAACCAGCGTGCTAACCGGCATCGACCTGCGCAATACCCGTATGCAAAACCTGCTGTTTGAAACCAGTATGCTGCCTAACTTGCACTTCACTACCCAGCTGAATTTAACCGCGATTGATACGCTGGCAGTGGGCAGTGTGAGCACTCAAACTTTCAACGGCAATTTGACTCTGCACGGTGTTACCCAGGCGATCACCTTTGATGCCACCCTGCTCAAACTCAGCGCCACCAATGTCAGCCTCACACCGCGCAAACCGATTTTAATTAATAGCGCCGATTTCGACCTCAATGCCGGTATTGAAGCGCTGCGTTCCGTAGCCGGCGCGATCAATATTGCCGAGCGAGTGCCGGTTTATTTCAAAATGTCGCTGACCAAAAGTAATCCGACCAATGTACCTGCCATCGCCCTAACCGCCCCGCCGGTAGCACCACAAAGTCTTAAAGGCACCATCAGCCAGGTCACCGGATTGGCGAGCTTGACCTGGGCCGATGTAAATGCCAACGAGACTGGATTTATCGTGCGCCGCAAAGGCAGCGATGCGCGCTGGATCAGCTTGACTAAAACCGCACCCAATACAGTGACCTATGACGATAGCTTGGCAGCTATTCCCGGTGCCTATGAATACAAAGTTATCAGCCTGATCGATAGCATTCCCTCGGCACCGACCACCGCTGTCGCGTTGACTTACACCAAAGCGAGCAGTGCATCCAGTACCAATTCAGTAATCAACAGTTCAGTTGCTAAAAGTTCCAGCAGTGCCAAAAGCTCTACCGCCGTACAGCCAGGCAATGCCGCCACCGGCGCAACCCTGTTTGCAGCCCAGTGTGCAGGGTGTCACGCTGGCGGGGCACTGTTTAGCAATATTCCCGCACGTGTCAGCAACAATACGCTGATATCAAAAATTGACCTGACCATGCCGCAGGGTAACCCAGCTAACTGTGTCGGCCAGTGTGCAGCAGATGTAGCGGCTTATGTAGCAAATCAGTTTGGCGCCAAAAGCTCCAGCTCGGTGGCCAAAAGTTCTAGCAGTGCCGCCAGTTCTACCCCGGTGGCATCGGTAGACTGTTCCAACATGCAAACCTTGATGCAAAGCGCGGAACTGAATTGCACCAACTCCTCCTGCCATGCTGCCAGCCCCAGTCAGGCCGCCAAGTTTGCGCTGACCGGTACACTGGAAGAAATTGCGCATCGTTTGGGCAATGTGAATTCAGTTAACAGTAAATGTGGTGGCGAGAAAGTTATCGACCTGAACAACCCGAGCAACTCGCTGTTGCTTAAATTAGTCGACCCTAATTCCGGTACGCAATGCGCACAAAAAATGCCGTTTGGCACTAGTACTGGCGTCTCACCAGCGCACTTCCAATGCTTCCAAAAATGGGTGGGCGACATAGCCGCGGCCGCCGATATTCCCGAGCCACCAGCGACCAAACCCTTTGAGCCGACACGGCCTTTTAACGCGCTCAATAAAGTGAAATTGCTGCTGCACGGCGGCGCAGTCACCGGCGCTGAATTGAATAAAGTGAGCCCCGCTGGCACCAGCCTTGATCAGACTGCGCTGAAAAAACAGATTACTGATTGGATGGCGACACCCGAATTTGAAGTGAAATTCAAATCGTTTTTGCAGCTCGCTTTGCAGCAAAAGAATGTCAATCCAGACACCCAATGGCGCAACCAGTTTGATGTGCTCAACAACGCCAAAGTGATGGATGGAGTGAAACTGATCTCCACCCTGGAAGAGAGTTTTGTGCGCACAGCCTACAAAATCTTCACCAGCAATAAAGATTTCCGCACCGTTGCCACTACCCGCGAGTGGGAGGTGACCACCGCCATCCTGACTGCGTTAAGTTATGCAGATTATGAGGCGCGTTTCCCTTTTGGAACCGATCTCAGATCCTTTGCTAATTTATGTGGCGACAACGACGGTGGCGGCGTGGATGAAACCGCTATTTGTAGCGGCATAGATGACTACAGTGACTGGCGTACCGTGCGTTTGGTACAGGGCACCAGTCGCGCTGCTTTCTCCGATACGCAAGGTATGGTGAGCGGTTTAAGAGCCATCCCGGCGGGTGGCAGCTATAGCTTATACGCACCTCGTGTGGGCTTTTTTACTACGCCCGCCTTTTTCCAAAGCTGGGAAAGCAATACCGGCAATAGCTTCCGCGTAACGGCAAACCAAACCATGATTGCCGGCTTGGGTTTAACCTTTGAAGCGGGTGACATCACGCCGTCTGGCGACCAAAGTGCAATCGATAACGCTCACGCCGGTCCAAACAACGCGGAATGTTATGCCTGCCACCGTATGATGGATCCGATGCGTCAGGTGTTTAAAAATTCGTATCACGTGTTCCGCAGCCGCGCGCTGACCACACCCACCAAAGTTACCGCCGCCTTTGCGTTTCACGGCAGCAGCGCCCCGCTGAATTCGCTCGACGATTTGGGCAAGGCCATCTTTAACCACCCTAACTTTGCCAATGCCTGGGTCGGCAAGATGTGTAACTGGGCCAACTCGGCACCATGCGATAGCAACAGCGCGGAATATTTGCGCTTGGTTGAGGTGTTCAAGAACAGTGGCTACAAGCTCAAAACCCTTGCCGTTGAACTGTTTGCCTCGCCAATGATTACCGGTGTGAGTTATACCGATGCGTTTGCAGAGGCTGGCCCCTCGGTTGTTATCAATCGCACCAACCATTTCTGCGCCAGTATTAAAGCGCGCCTTGATCAAGTGCGCGCCTCCCAAGGGCTGCCGCCATCAACTACCACCAATGTGTGCAATCTCTCGGGCACTGCACGTGCAAAAGCGGGTCTGTTGCCAGAGGATGAATTCTCACGCGGGAGTATAGATTTAATTCAATCGGTCAATATCGACCCATTCCTCACCATGGGCTACCGCCAACTGTGTGAAACGGCGGGCAACTCGCTGGTGTCGTTCAACGCCGGGGCGACCGGCACCAACTACGAGAAAATATTCAACGCCAGCAACCCCACGCGCAGCTTGGATGAGATGACTACCTACATTATGGGCATTCCACCGGAGTCGGCCGAATGGAGTACAACCCGCGCCGCGCTCAAGAAAATGTACGACATACAAATGCACCAAACCAATTGCACCACCGCCGGCCTCGATATCATTACAGCAAACCAAACCACCATTCAGTGTGGCATGAAGGCCGCCAATGCTGTGGTTGCGCTCAAAGAAGTCTGGACATTCGCCTGCTCGGCACCCTCTGTTATGGCTATGGGGTTTTAACATGAAAACAACTAACAGCATCAGTAGACGCAACTTTCTACGCGGCAGCAGCGCCGTTGCCCTGTGCCTGCGCGCAGCGGCAACTGGCCTGCCGGTGAGCTTTTTAATGAGCGGGGCTATGCCTACTTACGCCGTAGGTACCGCAGGCAAATCCTTGATTCTGGCGATGTCGGATGATGGCGAAGCCATCAATAGTTATGCAGGCGGCACCTACTCAAGCGATAGCAACGACCCGCGTTTTGCCATAGGTCGCCCGAGCACCGCGCAATTGGGTACGGGTGTACTGGGGCAGGTCAATGGCAACAATGTCACCGCTAGCGATTTCAGCAACTCCGCACAAATTAAAATGGGTAACACCCAAGTGACGGCGGCTAAGTTTTTCTCTTCCCTGCCACAGGATTTGCTCGACCACCTGGCAATGTTCCACTTGCGCACGGCGGCCAACGGGCATCCGGAAGGCACCCGCGTACACACAGTCAACAGTGTATTAGTCAGCAAAACCGGGCGCGGCACTGAAGAAATCCAATCGGCGTTAATGCAGGAAATCCTCTTGCAAGACCCGGCGATGCCCAGTGTGCTCAGCACTCCCATGGTGTTAAACAGCGGCGGGGGCTTGGGCACACTGACATCGGAAAATGTGGCAATCACCCGCTATTCGCCGCTCGATGTCAAAAACCTGTTTGTCGGCACACAGCCTGCCGCAACCGTCGACAACATGGCGAAGCTCTATGCCAACACCATCGACACCATCTATAAAAATGTAAAAACCAATGGCACCGCCGCACAACTGCGCTATTTGGATGCACACGCCTCGTCCCGCAGCCAGGCCACGACGCTCGGCAACCAACTGGGAGGTTTGTTGACCGAGGTCACCGGATCAAGTTTTGGCGATCAAATCAAAGCCGCCGTTGCCATGGCCAAGGTCAATCTCGCACCGGTGATTGTGGTGCGCTACGCCTACTCAGGCGACAACCACAACGATGATGATCTCAGTCAAGAAACGCGCCTCACCATCGCCCAGCTAAACAATCTGGTGACCTATTGGAATTTGGTTAAAGCCGAGGGTTTGCAAAACAGTATTAACTTCGCCACTTACGATATTTTTGGCCGCACTTTGGGGCGCAATGCCACCGGCGGGCGCGACCATCACAACAGCTCCTGCGTGAATATGATGATCGGCGCCAATATCAAACCCGGAGTGATCGGCGGCCTAGAGGCCTGGAGCAATTCCGGCCATCGCCTAATGCGCGCGACCGGCATCAACTCCACCACGGGTTTATCGGCCAGTGCCGATATCGCCGGTACCGAAACCCTCACCGCCTACGCCCGCACACTGATGGCCTCGGTCGGTATTCCGGAATCCCGTATCAACTTCCGCATCCCCGCCGGCAAAACCGTGACAGGCGCACTGCTCAGCTAGTCATCCATGCGCCAGAGCCATCACTCTGGCGCATTCCCTCCCTCTGTTAAGCCTCATCCACACACGCCACTTAATGAGCAGGCTTGCTCTTCTGCAAAAATAAACATACACTTTTCAATATATACGTTTTTTCATATGTTATTAAAAAGATATAGCCCATGAATCCAGCCGAGTTAAGCAAAACCCTCGCCGACGAAACCCGCGCCCGCATTGCGCTGTTAGTGGCGCGCGAAAAAGAGCTGTGTGTGTGTGAACTCACCTGCGCGCTCGATGAAATCCAACCGAAAATTTCCCGCCATTTGGCACTGCTACGCGAAAGCGGTCTGCTTGCCGATCGCCGCCAGGGGCAGTGGGTGTATTACCGTTTGCATCCTGAGCTGCCAACCTGGGTATCCGAAATTTTACACACCATGCTCAATGCCAATAGCGATTGGCTGGCAGAGAATTGTCAACGCTTGTGCGCTATGGCCGATCGGCCAGTCCGCTGCTGTTGATCCAAACCATTCAACATTCACTGAGAGTTAACCATGAAAAAAATCAAAATTGGCATTAATGGTTTTGGTCGCATTGGCCGTTTAGCGCTGCGCGCCAGCTGGCACTGGCCGGAATTTGAATTTGTGCAGATCAATGACCCAGCCGGTGATGCCGCGACTTTTGCGCATCTGCTGAAATTTGATTCAGTGCAAGGCCAGTGGGCGCCGGAAACCAGCGCAGATGAACACTCCATTATTATTGATGACAAAAATATTGCCTTTAGCCGCAATAAAAGCATTGGCGAAACCGATTGGAGCAACTGCGACCTGATGATTGAAGCCAGCGGCAAAATGCGCGAGGTAAAATTACTGCAAGCCTATTTGGATCAAGGTGTAAAACGTGTAGTGGTGAGTGCGCCGGTAAAAGAGCCGAGCGTATTAAATGTGGTGATGGGTGTAAACCAGCATTTATTTGATCCAGCCAAACATCGCATTGTTACTGCCGCGTCCTGCACCACCAATTGTCTCGCACCAGTGGTGAAAGTGATTCACGAAAAGTTAGGCATCAAACACGGCGCTATTACCACTATTCACGATTTAACCAATACCCAATCAATACTGGATCAGCCGCATAAAGATCTGCGCCGCGCGCGCGCATCCCATTCCAATTTAATTCCCACCAGTACCGGATCGGCTACCGCCATCGCTGAAATTTTTCCCGAATTGCGCGGTCGTTTAAATGGCCATGCGGTGCGTGTACCACTAGCGACCGGTTCGCTGACTGACTGCGTGTTTGAAGTGGAGCGCGCCACCAGTGTGGATGAAGTAAATGCATTGTTAAAAACCGCGAGCGAAACTTACTTAAAAGACATTCTCGGTTATGAAACGCGCCCGTTGGTATCGAGCGATTTTTGTGGCAACCCGCTGTCATCGATTGTGGATGCGCTATCGACCATGGTGGTAAATAATTCTTTGGTAAAAATTTACGCTTGGTACGACAACGAGTGGGGTTATGCCAATCGCACGGTGGAGTTGGCGAGAATGGTGGGATAGGCCCAATAATTTGGGCGCAATGAATTGCACCCCTACGGATAATTTGATTGTTGTAGGGGCGTGATTTATCGCGCCCAAAATCACACCCAAACATCACCCAATAAGTTATCCCGAAAATCATGAAAAAATCACCCGCCATCCGTCAATACGCAATTGTCACCGGCAATTATTGGGCGTTTACACTCACCGACGGCGCGCTGCGCATGTTGGTGGTGTTGCACTTTCATCAGCTGGGTTACAGCCCGCTGCAAATTGCTGCGCTGTTTTTGTTTTATGAAATTTTTGGCATTGTCACCAATTTGTTTGGCGGTTATTTGGGTGCGCGGATTGGTTTGAATCGCACCATGAATATCGGCTTGGCCCTGCAAGTAGCTGCGCTGGCACTACTCGCGGTGCCCAGCCACTGGCTCAGTGTGCCGCTGGTGATGGGTGCGCAGGCGCTGTCGGGCATCGCCAAAGATCTAAATAAGATGAGCGCCAAAAGTGCGATTAAATTATTGGTTCCAGGCGACCAGCAGGTCACTCTATTTAAATGGATCGCGCTGCTCACCGGCTCGAAAAATGCGTTAAAAGGCGTGGGATTTTTTCTCGGTGGGGCATTACTCGCGCTATTAAGTTTTAAGGGCGCGGTGTTGGCCATGGCCGCTGCGCTGGCATTGGTATGGCTGACCAGTGTGATCACACTCAAACAAGATTTAGGCAAGGCAAAAAACAAACCCAAATTTAAGGAATTATTTTCCAAAAGCCGCGCGATTAATATTTTATCTGCCGCGCGGCTATTTTTATTTGGCGCGCGGGATATTTGGTTTGTAATCGCACTGCCGGTTTTTTTAAGCAGCCAACTCGGCTGGAGTTTTTGGTGGGTGGGCGGTTTTCTCGCCAGCTGGGTGATAGGTTATGGTTTGGTACAATCCATCGCGCCGCTAATTCTGCGCAGTAAAACTCAGGCGGCACCCACCGATAGGGCAGCGCTTTTATGGGCAGTTATATTAACGCTGGTCACAGCGGGTTTGGCCTTGGCGCTCAGCACCAACTTATCCGTCGCGCTGGTATTAATCACCGGTTTGATTTTGTTCGGCATCGCCTTTGCCATCAACTCCTCGCTGCACTCCTATTTAATAGTCAGTTACGCCAAAGGCGATGGTGTATCGCTCGATGTGGGCTTTTATTATATGGCCAATGCCTGCGGGCGCTTGGTAGGAACGCTATTATCCGGCTATCTTTATCAGCAGGGCGGTTTATCACTGTGCCTCTGGGGTAGCGTTATTTTTCTGCTGCTGGTGGCGATTATCTCTATTGGCTTGCCTCGCTCTAACACTCCAATGCACAATCTTACAAACACACAACAGGCAGATTGAAAATGCTGATTTCTCTACTGATTAATTTTGTGGTGGTCGCAGTCTGTGTGTTGATTCATTTTGAAGCCATTAACATTCTCAGTAATACATTATTTAAATCCAAAACCACACCGCGCATTAGTATTTTATTCAGCCTGTTAGCCTGCTTTTTTGCACATTTGTTAGAAGTATTAATTTTCGCTTTGGCCTATTACTCCTATATGCAATTCGGTGACTTCGGCCAACTTATGGGTGGTGACATTGAGGGGCATGGTTTGTTTGGTACTCCCAGCCGCGGTTTTATCGACTGTATTTATTTTTCATTAACCTGTTATACCTCACTCGGTTTTGGCGATTTAGTGCCCACCGGTTGGCTGCGCTTTTTGGCGGGCGTGGAGGCATTGACTGGTTTGCTGTTAATCGCCTGGACGGCGTCATTTATGTATTTGGAAATGCAAAAACATTGGCGAGTTAAATAACCCCCATAGGTATTCACTGTGAGCAAATGTGAAATAGATTGCAGCTCCGCCGCCGAGGTATTGAATCGCGGCTGCTATTGCAAAACTCTGGAACGCGACCAGTTGCTCGCGCGTTTGCAAGCCCAATCCCTGCCAACAGAAATTTTACACAATCATCAGCAATTATTTTCCCACACCGCTGTATTTATCTCGCCCGCGCAGTGGCAGCAGTTGCAGCAATTGGTGGCAGCGGTAACGCGGGTTACTGAATTGCCAACCTATCGCACGCTTGTGTTCAATAATGCTCGCTCTATCGCCCAAAAGCCCAGTTTACATGCCGGTGTGTTTATGGGATTTGATTTTCATTTAAGCGATCTCGGCCCGCAAATTATTGAAATTAATACCAACGCCGGCGGTGGCTTTTTAAATGCGGTGTTGCTCAGCGCGCAAACTGCCTGCTGCAATGCAAGCGGAAGTTTTCCCGCACTGTTACAACCGCAAATAGAAAGTGAATTTATCGCCATGTTTTTGCGCGAATGGCAGTTGGCGCGCGGCGATCAACCGCTGCGGACTATTGCAATAGTGGATGAAGATCCAACCAGACAATTTCTCTATCCGGAATTTTTATTGGCGCAATCACTCTTTGAACGAGCGGGCATTAAAACGCTGATTGTCGATCCGCGCGAACTGGAATTAAATTCAGGAGAGTTATTTTATCAGGATCAAGTTATCGATTTGGTCTACAACCGTTTAACCGATTTTTCGCTGGCGCAACCCATCAACCAAACCTTACGCAGCGCTTATGAACTGGATGCGGTAGTGCTGACACCCAATCCATTCCATCACGCACTTTACGCCGACAAACGCAATCTGGTTGTATTAAGTGATGCACAGCAACTCAGCGACTTGGGTGCAAACACTGAGGATATTAAAACCCTGCTGGCGGGAATACCGCGCACACAATTAGTCACAGCTGAGCGCGCCGATGAATTATGGCAAGCGCGCAAACAATTATTTTTTAAACCCGCCACCGGCTACGGCAGCAAAGCCGCCTATCGCGGCGACAAAATTACCAAACGCGTGTGGGATGAAATCCTTCAGGGCGATTACATCGCGCAACAACAAGTACCGCCCAGCGAACGCGGCATTTTAGTCGATGATGAAAAACAGCAATTAAAAATGGATATCCGCGCCTATGTCTACACTGGAAAAATCCAGCTACTCGCCGCGCGTTTATACCAAGGCCAAACCACCAACTTCCGCACGCAAGGTGGTGGATTTGCACCGGTGTTTGTGGCGGGGTAGTTACTTAACTTCCGCCACCGCCAACACATGCGTTATCGAATTCCCATCCCAATAAAACTGGTAATGCCCCGCTTGTACAGCGGGCGGCGTTAGCGCTTTCGGGCGTAAAGCAGCGATGCATTCACCACCCAAATAACGCACTGAGTTATACAAAATCCCCATTTCGTTTTGCGCTTTTAGTTGCCGCCCTATGGTTTGGGCGTAGACAAAACTGTCTGGGTTATGGACTTGCGGATCAGCGCGGAGATCCACTAATTGGGTGTGCACTTCGCAGGTGTAGCAGCGCATGGTGAGCATTTGCGGTGGCTCATTGGTGGCTTGTAAAAATCGCCCGCGGCTAAAGCGCGATTCGGCGAGCGCGGTCTCCAAATGTAAACCGGCGTAATAGATACCAAATCTTCCATCGGTGAAACGGCTGGCGATACCTGTGTGGGTAAAAGCCGCCATGATGGCGGTGGTACCCGGTCCGCTGACCCTATCATCGGGAACGACCAAGGCAATGTTGCCCGTCTGATCTTGAAGGCGATCATTGGTCAGGCTCTCAAGCGCATAAGCTGCCTCCAGCTCGCTTGGATCGAGCAGGTTTTCAAACAGGGCGATGGGTGGGAAGTGGCTGGGGATGAGGCGATAAGTATTGCTGTGAACTTCCGTGTATTGCATAGCAGTGGTCATCAAACATAAACCTCACCGCGCCAGCCATCTAAATAGCGGCGTACATCCACCAAGTCCACCACGCGCCCAGCGAGCATGCGCTCCAAGGCAGAGGCGCCGCCAAAATCGCGGTTGGGTTTGCGCACCCAATTTTTCCATTGCGCGGGATCAG